>DAHUXA010000160.1 GCA_027307405.1 Hyphomicrobiales bacterium
GCCCGAGCAGCTCGCCGGCGTGCCGATCTCGGTCGGCTATCAATCCGGCAGCCACTACTCGACCATACAGGCGCTCGAGCAGTACATGCCGCTCGCCGATATCAAGCTGTCCTTCGCCGACGGCCTGTTGTTCCGCCGCATGGAGAAGCTGATCGATGGCGAGATACCGGCCGTGTCGCTGTTCAGCGGCCCCTACTACTTCGCCGAGCAGCTCGGTTTCCGCAAGGTGATCGACACCAGCTTCATGATGGCCTCGATGGTCACCGGCGATCCCGATCCGGAAGACCTGCGCAAGTTCTTCCGCGCGCTGCGCAAGGCGCAGCGCGATATCGACCTGCGGCCCGAGCTCTACACTCATTATTACAAGAAGGAATTTCCCGATCGCTTCCACGCCAAAATGGATACGCGGCGCTGGGGCCCGGGCGAGCGGCTGGTGTTCGAGCCCTACACCAAGGACGTCTATGAGGAATCCTTCGAGTGGATTGCTGCCCACGGCATCTTCCCGGAAGGAAAGATGGGCAACGGACAATACGAGCGGGCAACTCTTTCGCTGACCTGACAATTACTGTTTGTGCGCTAATAGTTAAACGCCCAACCATTTGCGTCGCGAACCAGTGTTCGCGGCGCTTTTCTTTGCGTGAAAGCTCAGGCATTCTAAGCAACAACAAAATAGAAGTTAGATTTCAGGGGAGGACCACGATGAAACGCTCGCTATTCGCCGGCGCCGCTTTATTGACGGCTGCTCTGTTGCCGGCCGGCGCCAAAGCCCAGGAAACCATCAAGATCGGAGTCATCAGCGCATATTCCGGCCAGTTTGCCGACACCGCCGCGCAGATCGACAACGGCATCAAGCTTTATATGAAGCAGCATGGCGACACCGTCGCCGGAAAAAAAATCGAGATCATCCGCAAAGACACCGGCGGCCCGAATCCTGACGTCGCCAAGCGGCTGGCTCAGGAACTGATCGTGCGCGATAAGGCGGACATCCTCGCCGGCTTCACGCTCACGCCTGAAGCGCTCGGCGCCGCGGGCATTTCGGCCGAAGCCAAGAAATTCATGGTCGACATGAATGCAGCGACCTCGATCATCACCGAGAAATCGCCATACATCGTGCGCGTGTCACTCACGCTGCCGCAGATCGGCGAAACGCTCGGCACATGGGCGGCCACCAAGGGCAAGATCAAGAAGGCGTATACGATGGTGACGGACTTTGGTCCCGGCATCGATGCCGAAACCGCCTTCCAGAAGGCGTTCAAGGCGGCAGGCGGGGAGATCGTCGGCTCGGTGCGCATGCCGATCGCCAATCCGGATTTCTCGGCCTTCGTACAGCGCGCGAAAGACCTTAATCCGGAATCGATCTTTGTGTTCGTACCGGGCGGCGCGCAGCCTAGCGCAATCGGCAAAGCTTTCGCCGAACGCGGCATGGACCCCAAGAAGATCAAGATCCTGTCGACTGGCGAGCCCGTGGATGAAACCGCAATCAAGAGCCTCGGCGATCTCGCGCTTGGCCGCATCAGCGCCTGGCATTACGACTACAATCACAAGTCCAAGATGAACGCCGACTTCGTGAAAGCCTTCAACGCCGAGTTCAAGCGCAACCCGGATTTCTTCGCAGTCGGCGGCTATGACGGCATGCACCTCATCTACGAGGCGCTGAAGAAGACCGGCGGCAAGACTGACGGCGATGCATTGATCGCGGCCGCGAAGGGCATGAAGTGGGAAAGCCCGCGTGGGCCGATTTCGATCGATCCCGCGACCCGTGACATCGTGCAAAACATCTATATCCGCAGGGTGGAAAAAGTCGGCAACAACATCGTCAATGTTGAATTCGATACCGTGCCGAATGTGAAAGACCCGACGCACAAGTAGCCTGCCGCCCTCAGGTCTGACGAACGTCCGGGTGGGGCGATCGCAAGGTCGCCCCATTCATTTATTCAGTGCGACGAATTCGTTCATTCCCGCGCGAGCGGGAATCCAGTGTTATGATCGCCAGGACCCCAGTCTTTGATTCTGGATCCTCGCTGTCGCGGGGATGAGCGGGCCAAAATACGACGACAACCACGGCAACAGCACGACCATGCTCTCCCCGATCTTCGGTGTCCTGTTCGACGGCATTGCCTACGGCATGTTGCTGTTTGTGCTGTCGGTCGGGCTATCGGTCACGCTCGGGCTGATGAATTTCGTCAATCTCGCGCATTGCGCCTTCGCCATGCTCGGCGGCTACGTCACCATCACACTGGTGAACGAATTCAACTGGCCGTTCCTGGCGACACTGCCGGTGGCATTTGTGGCCGCGGCGATCGTCAGCGTCGCGCTCGAACGGACACTCTACCGGCGGCTCTATCGCGCAAGCGATCTCGACCAGGTGCTGCTCACGATCGGCCTTGCATTTATTTCGGTCGCGATTGCAGCTTATGTCTTCGGCACCACACTGCAACCGGTCGAGACCACCGAAGTACTCCGCGGCTCTATCGGATTTTTCGGCCTCGACCTTGGCAAGTATCGGCTCTTCCTGATCGGTGTAGCGCTGGTGGTGACGGTTCTGCTTGTCGCAGGTCTCGAATATACGCGTTTCGGCGCGCAGGTTCGCGCGGCGGTCGACAATCAGCGCATGGCGCGCGGCCTTGGCATCGACGTCGACCGCACGTTTGCGTCGACTTTCGCGCTCGGTTCCGGCCTTGCCGGGCTCGGCGGCGCGCTGGCGATCGAGATCGTCGGCCTCGACCCGAATTTCGCCTTCACCTATCTGGTCTATGTGCTGATCATCGTGTCGGTCGGTGGTTTGGGCTCGATCGCGGGCTCATTTGCCGCTGCGATCCTGATCGGCGTCAGCGACGTTGCCGGAAAATATTACGCGCCGGAGCTCGGCGCCTTCCTGATCTATCTGGTCATGGTGGCGGTCCTGATGTGGCGGCCTGCCGGCCTGGTCGGGAGGCGCTGAGATGCGGGCCACTTTTGCAAATTTGCCTGACCGCTGCCCATGCTCGGCGTCATGGCCGGACTTGTTCCGGCCATCCACGTCTTTCTTTCAGAACCAAGACGTGGATGCCCGGCATAAAGCCGGGCATGACGGTGGAGGGGTGGAGCGGTCGCTCGGAACAGCCCCAAACACCGCTCATGCCCGCGAAGGCGGGCATCCAGAGCAACAAATTGCCCACTTGGAGATCGTGGCTCTGGATCCCCGCTTGCGCGGGGATGAGCGGGATGGGTGGCTGGCGTCATGAGCGCAAACACCACAACCATCACCCCGCGAGCCTATCTGCAAGCGCAAAGCCGCTGGCATCCGCTTGAGATCGCTTTCTGGCTCGCGACGCTGCTGCCTTTCGTCCTGTTCCCGGACTATCTGTCACTGGCGAGCCAGATCGCCATCACCGCGCTGTTCGCGCTCTCGCTCGACATCATTCTCGGCTATGCGGGTATCGTTTCGCTCGGCCACGCGGCCTTTTTCGGAATCGGCGCCTACACCGCAGGGTTGATCTCGAAATTCGGCTGGGGCGACCCGCTCAGCGGGCTCGTACTGGCGACAGCCGCTGCCGGGCTTGTCGGCTTTGCCGTGAGCTTCATCATCTCGCGCTTCCGCCACTTCACGCTGATCATGATTACGCTCGGCCTTGGCCTGCTCGCCTTCGAGGCGGCAAACCGCGCGCACTGGCTCACCGGCGGCAGTGACGGATTGCAAGGCATGTCGATCTGGCCGGTGCTTGGCATTTTCAAATTCGACCTCTATGGCTACACCGCTTACGCTTATTCATTGGCCGTGCTCTTTTTCGTTTTCCTGGGCGCGCGACGACTGATCAATTCCCCCTTCGGCCTGGCGCTGCGCGGCATCCGCGAAAACTGGGTGCGCATGCCGGCCATCGGGGCTGACAGCCGCGCGCACATCCGCAAGGCTTTCACCATCGCCGCCGCGATCGCAGGCCTCGCCGGCGCGGTGCTGGCGCAGACCACGGAAAACGTTTCGCTCGAGTCGATCAGTTTTCAGCGTTCTGCCGACGTGCTGGTGATGCTGGTGCTGGGCGGCGCCGGCCGCCTCTACGGCGGATTGGTGGGCGCGGCGATCTTCATGGTCGCGCGCGACCAGTTCTCGGGTATCGCGCCGCAATACTGGTATTTCTGGATCGGAGTGCTGCTGGTGACCGTCGTTATGGTTCTGCCCAACGGCATTCTCGGCGGTCTATCGCATATCTATGCGCGGTGGAGGCGCAAATGAGCACGCCTGCGCCTCCAGCAAAAGACGCAGTCGCTTTAGCGACCCGCGGTCTGTCGAAAGCCTTCGGCTCGCTGGCGGTCGCGCGCGACATCGAGATCAATCTGCCGGTGGGCGCGCGTTATGCGCTGATCGGACCGAACGGCGCCGGCAAGACCACGCTCATCAATCTGATGACCGGCATGCTGGCGCCCAACGCCGGACAAATTTTTCTTGCCGGCGACGATATCACCACGCTTGGACCACAGGAGCGGGTGCGGCGCGGGCTCGCACGCACGTTCCAGATCAACACGCTGTTCGCCGGACTGAACGCGCTCGAAGCGGTGACGCTGGCGGTGGCCGAACGGCGCAGGATTGCCGGCAAATTCTGGCGCGGCGTCGGCTCGCACAGCGAGACCATCGAGGAAGCCTACGAGATTTTGCGCAGGCTGCGGCTGGGCGACTCTTGCTATCAGACGACGCGCGAACTGCCTTATGGCCGTCAAAGGCTGCTGGAAATCGCGCTGGCGCTGGCGACAAAGCCAAAAGTGTTGCTGCTCGACGAGCCTGCCGCCGGTGTACCGCAAGAGGAAAGCGGCGAGGTTTTCGAAGCGGTGGCGAGCCTGGCCGACGATCTCACGTTGCTGTTCATCGAGCACGACATGCATGTTGTGTTCCGCTTCGCAAGCCACATCATCGTGCTGGTAGGCGGAGCGATCTTCACTGAAGGATCGCCGGCAGAGATCGCCGCCGATCCGGGCGTGCGCGAGGTTTATCTGGGCAAGCGCAAACATGGCTGACACGCTGCTCAAGCTCGAGAATGTGACCGCCGGCTATGGCGATGCCGTGGTGCTGCACGGCATTTCGCTGGAATTGTCGGAGCACGGCAGCCTGGCTGTCCTCGGCCGCAACGGCGTCGGCAAGTCAACGCTGCTGCTGACGATCATGGGCTACACGCAGTTGCGCGCCGGCCGCGTGCTCTGGCGCGGGCAAGACCTCTCGCGCGTGGCTCCGCACCGCCGGGCCGTGAATGGCATCGGCTGGGTGGCGCAGGAACGCGAGATATTCCCGTCGCTGTCGGTCGAAGAAAACCTCACAGTCGCGGCGCGGCTGGGGCCCTGGACTCTTGACGCCGTATTTAAGCTGTTTCCGCGTCTGTCCGAGCGCCGCCGCAATATGGGCAACCAGCTGTCTGGCGGCGAGCAGCAGATGCTGGCTGTCGCCCGCGCACTGATGACCAATCCGGCGCTGATGCTGCTGGATGAGCCCTTCGAGGGCCTCGCGCCCGTGATTGTCGACGAGCTTTCCGCCGCAATGAAGACGATGCTGGCCGACCGCAGCATCGCCATCATCCTGGTCGAGCAGCACACCGACATGGCGCTGGAATTGACCGCGGAGGCGATTGTCCTGGAACGCGGTGCAATAGCGCACCGCGCGTCCTCGACGCAATTGCAGAAAGATACGGCCACGCTTGAACGGCTGGTCGGGTTGCGCGTGGCCGCGACGGCTTAGGCACATCAGCCGATTTGACGCGTCCCGGCCGCAGCGCAGCGTGTAGCGAAGCGAAACGGTGCGCTGCAGACCCGGGACCGCGGAATTTGAAAAGGCCCCGGATCAGCGGCGCATCACTACGCTTGCGCTTCGTGCTGCGCCGCGTCCGGGGCACGTAACAGCTGAATGCCCGATCGGGTTGCACGTGGCTGCGACGGTATGGGAAACTCGCCGTCACCCTGAGGTGGCTTCGCGAAGCGAAGCCCTCGAAGGGGTGGCGGCCGTCATCCTTCGAGGCTCGCTTCGCTCGCACCTCAGGATGAGGGGATCAGTCCCGAAATTGTGCAATTCGCTTGGAGACAGTGATGCCCGACCCGATGACTCCGCGTGAACGTTCCACCTATTCGGCGATTATGGACCGCCCACCGCTCAAGCTGCCGGGCAATGCCCGCATCGTGTTCTGGACCACCGTCAATTACGAGGTCTGGGACATCGGCAAGCCGATGGCGCGCCAACTGCTCCCGGCGCCGACCGGCGTTCCGCTGATGCCGGATGTGGTGCACTGGGCCTTCCACGAGTACGGCATGCGGGTCGGCTGCTGGCGTTTCCACGAACTGTTCAAGAAACTCGGCATCAAACCGACGCTCGCCGCCAATGCGCGCATCTGCGAGGACTATCCGCGCGTTGCCGAGCAGGCGCGCAGTGAGGGCTGGGAGTTCATGGGCCACGCCTACGAACAGGGTCCGATCCACAAGGAAACGGACCAGGCCGGCATGATCAAGCGCACAATGGACGTCATGACCAAGTTCACCGGCAAGAAGCCAGTCGGCTGGCTCGGGCCGGGCCTCACGCAGACGCTCGACACGCCCGATCTGCTTGCCGCCGCGGGCGTGAAATATATCGGCGACTGGGTTTACGACGATGAGCCGACCGTGATCCGCACGGCGAAGGGCCCTCTCGTCACCCTGCCCTACAGCATCGAGCTCAATGACATTCCGATGATGCTGATCCAGCATCACGAGAGCGACTACCTGCTCAAGCGCACCATCGATCAGTTCGACCGGCTCTATGCCGAGAGCGCCAAGCGCGCGAAAATCTGCGCACTGGCGATCCATCCCTACATCAGCGGGCAGCCGCACCGGATCAAATATCTCGAGCAGATCTACGACTACGTGAACAAGCACGAAGGCGTGCTGCACTGGAACGGCGAGCAGATCCTCGACTGGTATCGCAGCATTGCCAAGATCGAGGCTGCCGCATAGCGTCACGCTGCCGTCCATAACAACAAGAGACCGCAGCGGCAGAGAGGATCAGATCACATGCGTACCAAATTTATTTTGTGCGCGGTCGCTGCCACGCTTGCGCTGCATGGCGCGTCGCAGGCGTCGGCGGCGGAAATCCGCCTCGCCAAGCAATATTCCATGGGCTATCTCCAGCTCAACGTCATGGAGCATCAGCAGCTCATCGAGAAGCACGCTAAGGCGCTCGGCATTTCCGATCTCAAGGTGTCGTGGATTACCCTGAATGGGCCGGCCGCGGTCAACGACGCGCTGATCTCGGGCAATATCGACATCGCCACCGGGGGCGTTCCCGGCCTGCTGGTGCTGTGGGCGCGCACCAAGGGCACGCCGCAAGAGGTGCGCGGCGTTTCGGCGCTCAGCTCACAGCCGTTCCTGCTCAACAGCCGCGACCCGGCCATAAAGGTCATCAAGGACTTCAAGGATACCGACCGCATCGCGGTGCCGGCCATCAAGGTTTCGGTCCAGGCCATTACGCTGCAAATGGCGGCGGCGAAGGCCTACGGCCTCAAGGGCTTCGACACCCTCGACCCGCTCACCGTGTCGATGTCGCCGCCCGATGCCACGATCGCGCTGCTGGGCGGAAAGTCCGAAGTGACGTCCGTGTTCAGCGTGCCGCCATTCCAGTATCAGCAACTCGAAAACCCGGCCGTCCACACCGTGCTCAATTCGTTCGACGTGATGGGCGGATCTCACACTTTCACGGTGGCCTGGACCACGGCGAAATTCCGTGACGGCAATCCCGGGCTCTACAAGGCGCTGGTGGCCGCACTCAGGGAAGCAACCGACATCGTCAACAAGGACAAGACGGCGGCCGGGGCTTTGTGGATCGAGGATTCGAAATCGAAGCTGCCGCTCGACATGGTCGGCAAGATCGTTGCCGGGCCCCAGGTGCGCTGGACGCTGACGCCGGAAAACACCATGAAATATGCCGACTTCATGGCCGAGGTGGGCACGCTCAAGACGAAAGCCTCGTCGTGGAAGGATTACTTCTTCCCGGAGATTTACGACGAGAAGGGAAGTTGAAGAATTGGCGGTGCCCTCTGAAGACGCACACCAATAACTTATAAAGAAATGCCGAATGCATTATCAGTCGTGAACCGATGAAGAAATTGCTCTTCCACCGAGGTTGAGGGAAGCATGCCGGCCG
>DAHUXA010000161.1 GCA_027307405.1 Hyphomicrobiales bacterium
TATATCCGCGAAGGTCATCTCATGCTGACCGAGGGTGTGCCGGCGGCGATGATCGAGAATGTTGGCCGCATGGCCGGCATGCCGGTCGGCCCGCTCTCGCTCAACGACGAGGTGGCGGTCGATCTGGCCTGGAAAATCCTCAAGGCCACCGAGGCCGATCTTGGCGCCAAGGCCATCGACCCGCGGCAAAAGAAGCTGCTTGAGGAGATGGTGGAGAAGCGCGGCCGCTTCGGCCGCAAGAATGGCAAGGGGTTCTACGATTATCCGGCCAATGGGCCGAAGAAGCTGTGGCCCGGCCTGGTGGAACTTCAGCCGAAAAAGTTGCTCGATCCGGAAAAGATCGACATCGCGGAATTGAAGCTCCGGCTCCTCGGCATCCAGGCGCTGGAGACCTCGCGCTGCTTCGAGGAAAAAGTGCTCACCGATGTTCGCGAGGCCGATGTCGGTTCGATCCTCGGTTTCGGCTTCGCGCCGTTCTCGGGCGGAACGCTGTCCTGGATCGACATGATGGGCACCAAGCGCTTCGTCGATCTCTGCCGTAAGCTGGAGAAGAAATACGGCGGCCGGTTTGCGCCCAACAAGCTGCTGATCGACTTGGCGGCGCATAACGAGGGCTTTTATCAGCGCTTCGCGCCGGCCAAGAAAAAAGAAGCGGCGTAGCCAATACCGACAATTCCCGCTCACCCCCGCGAAGGCGGTGGGTCCAGTACTGGATTCCCGGTTGCGCGGGAATGAGCGGAAAGTAGGGTGCCGCATCGTGGCCGATAAATCCCGCTCACTTTTCCGTTGGCGCGAGATTCCCGGAAGCGTCTGGGCGCTCGGGCTGGTCTCGCTGTTCATGGACCTCTCCTCCGAGATGATCCATGCATTGCTGCCGCTCTACCTGGTCACCGTGCTCGGCACTTCGACGCTAACGGTCGGCATCATCGAGGGCATCGCCGAAGCCACCGCCTCCATCACCAAGATCTTTTCCGGCGCGCTCAGCGACTATCTGGGCAAGCGCAAGTGGCTCGCCGCGCTCGGCTATGGCCTGGCCGCCTTCACCAAGCCGGTGTTCCCGATGGCGTCGAGCATCGCGTGGCTGACCGCGGCGCGTTTCGTCGACCGGATCGGCAAGGGCATCCGCGGCGCCCCGCGCGATGCGCTCGTCGCCGATCTCACGCCGGCCGATTTGCGCGGCACTGCCTTCGGCCTGCGGCAGTCGCTCGACACCGTCGGTGCAGTGCTCGGCCCGCTCGCGGCGATCGTGTTCATGGCGGCGTTCGCGGACAACTTCACGGCCGTGTTCTGGATCGCGGTCGTGCCTGCCTTCATCTCGCTCGCGATCATCGTTTTCGGCGTGCGCGAACCGGAACGGCCGCTGAACGCGCGGCCCGTAAGATCACCGTTTTCGCGCGCCGAGCTCACGCGGCTCGATGCCCGTTACTGGGTGGTCGTCGGGGTATCGGCCATCTTCACCCTGGCGCGTTTCAGCGAGGCTTTTCTCCTGCTGCGCGCGCAGTCGGTCGGCCTGGATGTCACCATCGTGCCGGCGGTGATGGTGGTAATGAATGTCGTCTACACGGCGTCCGCCTGGCCGGCTGGCGCTCTGTCGGATCGCAATGGCCGCTACGGCGTCCTTATTGTTGGTTTCGGGCTGCTGATCCTTGCCGACCTTGTGCTGGCACTCGGCAACAGCGTCTCCACGGTGATGATCGGCGTTGCGTTGTGGGGCCTGCATATGGGCCTGACGCAAGGGCTGCTGGCGGCGCTGGTTGCCGATACCGCGCCACCCGAGCTGCGTGGCACCGCCTTCGGCATGTTCAATCTGGTGAGCGGCGTTGCCCTGCTGGCAGCGAGTATCGTGGCCGGCGCGCTATGGGACATGATCGGGCCGGCTGGGACATTTGTCGCCGGCGCGCTGATCACGGCGGTTGCTCTCGCAGCGCTTCCGCTGCTGCGGCGGACTGTCGAGAAGGCGTAGTTTCGCCAAGCTGGCCATCCGTGCGCTGTACCATTCTCAGGGTGTCAGCCGGCTTGTCCCGGCCATCATGATGCGTATCCGCAAGTTTGGGCAGTACTTATTTTGCTGTGGCGAGCCATCATGGATGCGCGGGTCAAGCCCGCGCATCACACCTAATTTCTGACGCTGGAATATTACACTACCACGGTCAGCCGCTTGGCCGCGCGCGTCACGCCCGTATAGAGCCAGCGGTCGCGGCTGTCGGGAAACGCAAATGATTCATCGAAGAGAACCACGTCGTCCCATTGCGAGCCTTGCGCCTTGTGCACGGTGAGGACGTATCCATAGTCGAACTCGTCGTAGGGTTTGCGCCGTTGCCAATCCACCTGCTCGATGCCGCCTGAAAAACATTCCGGCCGCACTGAAACTTTCACGCCGCGCGTGCCGGTCTCGTCGTCGGGTAACAGCCGCATTGTCATGATACCGGTCTTGGCGCCGCCTTTGCGTCCGCTGCGTTCCTTCACCGTCCATAGCCCGCCGTTGAACAGGCCCTTCTTCCGGTTGTTGCGCAGACAAACAAGTTTGTCGCCGGCCGAAGGCATCTCGCCCTCGAAGCCACGCCGCTCGCGCATGCGGGCATTGTAGGACCGCCGCGTGGCATTGCGTCCGACCAGCACCTGGTCGGCCTCGATCACGCGATCCGGGTCGAGATCGCTTTTGCGCAGGACCGTCGTCTCGCCGTAGCGTCCGGGCTCGATGGATTCCCCGGCGCGGATATCCATCGACAGCCGCACGATCGGATCATCCTGTGCTTGCCGATGCACTTCGGTGAGCATCGCGTCCGGCTCGGCCTCGGTGAAGAAGCCTCCGCCCTGGATCGGCGGCAACTGCGCGGGATCGCCAAGCACCAGGACCGGCACGCCGAACGACAGGAGATCGCGACCGAGCTCTGCGTCGACCATCGAGCACTCGTCAATGATGATCAGTTCGGCCTTCGAGGCGGGCGCTTCGTCCCATAGGTCGAAGCTGGGGATTTCCTCACCGCTCTCGCGCGCCCGATAGATCAATGCATGGATGGTGGAGGCACCGCGGCAGCCCTTGCCACGCATGACGGAGGCGGCCTTGCCGGTGAAAGCGGCGAACTTCACCTCGCCGTCGGCCTCGTCGGCGATATGTCTGACGAGCGTGGTCTTGCCGGTGCCGGCATAGCCAAACAGGCGGAAGACCTGGGGCGTCCCGTTTGTACCGGGGCTCGCCTTGAGCCATTCCGCGACCGATTTGAGGGCGTTTTCCTGGTGGGGCGTGAACTGCGGCATGCGGCACGATCAATAGAACAAGCCTGCCGCAAGAGAAAGAACAAAATATGAACTTTGTTGTTGACAATATTCCTATAGGAATTTATGCACAGTGCATCCCGCCTCGTACCGAGGGGTGTCTGATCAGCGTCTCCAGACGCGGGGCGGGGAGCGGTGGCCGGGAAAGGCAAGCGTCGGAGATGCGGCGCTGCCCCGGCGGTCCAAGCCGCATCGTCCGGGCCCGCATTGCCGCGGGTCACTTGGCCCCACTGACGGCGGTCGTCTGGCACGGTCAGAAGTGCCGGCCTACCGTCTGGGCCTGCAGCGGTGGATAGGCGGTCCCCCGGAAAGGAAGGGGGGTTGCCTGAAACGGTAAGTCCACCGGGGGCGATGCGGAGCAAACCTCACAAACACCGCGCGCGGGACGCCTTGGGATTTGGCGGACTTGCGGCACTACACGACTCGACAAGCCTCGATGTCGCGAGGCGTCGAGGCCCCGTGGGTCCTCGGGACCCCTGGCGTTCCGCGCGCCCTCGGTTCTTTTCCGGGCGCGAAAAATACAACGACGGCGTACCCGGCGCCGCAAAGAAACAGGGCGATGACGCTTGGCTGTTTGACAACTGAATCGTGATCCGACCTATCACGCTGAGCCAGCAAATTCGCATGGCCCTCACATTGCTCTTTGCCAGCTCCCATGTTTAAGGTCGCGACCTTTTTCCCCGGATAGCTGCATGGCTCGTGACCAGATCGACATGACCCCGATCGAGACGCGCGACGAACTCGTCGCCTGGCTCGAAGCAGGTTGCAAGCCGAAGGCGCAATTCCGAGTCGGGACCGAGCACGAGAAGTTTGCCTTCACCGTCGCCGATCACCGTCCTGTCCCTTATTCCGGCAAACGCAGCATTCGTGCGCTGCTCGATGGCATGCACAACCTGCTCGGCTGGGAGCCGATCATGGAAGGGGACAACATCATCGGCATGTTCGATGTCACTGGCGGTGGCGCGATTTCACTGGAGCCGGGCGGACAGTTCGAACTCTCCGGCGCGCCTTACGACAATGTGCATCAGACGGCGGCCGAATTGATGGCGCACCTGGCGCAGGTGCGCGAGGTGGCGAAACCCTTGGGGATCGGCTTTCTCGGCATCGGCATGACGCCAAACTGGACTCGCGCCGACATGCCGAAGATGCCGAAAGGCCGCTACAAGATTATGACCGCCTACATGCCTAAGGTCGGCTCGCTCGGCCTCGACATGATGTATCGCACGTGCACCGTGCAGGCGAATCTCGACTTCGCCAGCGAAGCCGACATGGTCAAGAAATTGCGCGTGTCGCTCGCATTGCAACCGGTCGCGACCGCACTGTTCGCCAATTCGCCGTTCACCGAAGGCAAGCCCAACGGCTTTTCTCTCCAAGCGCTCGGAAATCTGGCGCCATACCGACAATGCGCGCGCCGGCATGCTGCCTTTCGCCTTCGAGGCGGGCATGGGCTTTGAGCGCTATGTCGATTACGCCCTGGACGTGCCGATGTATTTCGTCAAGCGCGGCGACAAATATATCGACGTTGCCGGCAAGTCATTCCGCGATTTTTTTGCCGGGAAACTGGCGGGATTGCCGGGCGAACGCCCGACCATTTCAGACTGGGCCAATCATCTGAGCACTATCTTTCCCGAAGTGCGGCTCAAGCGTTATCTCGAAATGCGCGGAGCCGACGGCGGGCCGTGGCGACGCCTGCCTTCGCTCACCGCCTATTGGGTCGGCCTGCTTTATGACGACGACGCACTCAATGCGTGCTGGGACATGGTCAAGGGCTGGACCGCGCAGGAGCGGCAAAAGCTCCGCGATGACGTGCCGAGGCTGGGCTTTAAGGCCGAAATAGGCAACCGCAATGTGTTCACGCTGGCGCAGGAAACGCTGCGGCTGTGTTCGCGCGGGCTCGCACGCCGCAAGCGGCTCGATCGCAACGGCCGGGACGAGACGCGCTACTTGCGTCCGCTGGAAGAATCGATCGCGCGCGGCATCACGCCGGCCGAAGAACTGCTTGAGAAATTCCACGGTGAGTGGAACGACTCGGTCGAGCCGATCTTCGAGGAATACGCGTACTAGCTATTCCGCCGCCTGCGCTGCTTCCGACAAGTTGTCGAGCGACGAGATGATGTGTTCCGCCAACGCGTCGGCCAGCGCCGAGCTCTCGTGGGCATTGCGCACCAGCCCGATGCGGCAGCTTGGCAGATCGGGGAAACCATCATTTGCGGACAGCACGCGCATGCCCGGACGCAATCCCGATTCGGGCAGCACCGATACTGCGAGGCCGGCGAGCACGGCAGCGGCGACGGCGCCGGCATTCGAGCTCGAGTAGAGCACGCGGAAGGGTCGGCCGATCGCTTCAAGCCGCTCGATCGCGATGCGCCGCCACGTACAACTCGGGCGCCCAAGCGCGAGCGGCATGCGCTCTTCGAGATGAGTCGAATGGCGATTCGACGTCACCCATAGCAGCCGTTCGCGCCGGAACGTTTCCGAGGCGCGTTTCGATTCGCAGTTGGTGACGATGGCAAGATCGATCTCGTTGGCGTCGATGCGCTCCAAGAGGTCGACCGACGGCTCGCAGATCACACTGAGTTCGACCGCCGGATAACTGTGCGAGAAGCGGGCCATGATTTCCGGCAGATAGCGGTCGGCGTAATCGTCAGGAACGCCCAGACGCACGCGTCCGGACAGTTCGCCGTCCGAGAACGCGGCTAATGTCTCGACGTTGAGCTTGACGATGCGGCGCGCGTAATCGAGCAGGCGCTGCCCGTCATCCGTCAGTTTCGAGGCGCGTCCATCGCGCGCAAAGATCGGGCGCTCCAGGCGCTCCTCCAGCCGCTTCATCTGCATCGATACGGCGGACTGGGTCTTGTTCACGACCTCGGCAGCTTTGGTGAAACTGCCGGTCTCGGTAATCGCGATGAAAGTGCGCAATTGGTCGATGTCGAGCATTGCTGTCATGGGCAACGGTCCTGATAGGCCGGTTTCAGGCCGGCGGGCTATATCACCATTACTGATAAGTTAGATTAGAAACATTCGTTTTACTAATCAATCCCCGCAGTGCAATATAATCCCAATTCCAGAGAAATCGGGTGGGGATTTCGGGTGGTTCTGGGACGCGCCAGACGCGATTTTGGCGCGATAACCCGCGAACTGAAGGAGACTGAAATGAGCGCCAATTACCCCATTTTGCCCGTCGCCGGCGGAGCGCTGGTCCGGGTATTCGCTTCCTTGCTGGCTCTTGTGACCCGCTGGCTGAAGGAACTGGCGGAGGCGCGCAAACACCGCCGCCAGGCCCACGCTCTGGTCGGTCTCGATCACCGTATGCTCGCGGATATCGGCATTACCCGCGCCGACGTGCGCGACGCCTTTTCGGAGCCGTTCTGGGACGATCCGACTGCGCTCCTGCGCGAGCGCGCGCTTGAACGCCGGATCAACCACGCGGTGCGACGCGCCGAATTCGATATCGGCTTCCGCCGGACGTCCAAGGACCAGTCCTTTCGTCAGGCGTCGTAACGAATAAAGCAAACGGCCGATTCCCTCTCAGTCGGCCGCTCGATCCGACATCCGCGATCATCCCCTCTCGCGGCCGGATCCGCGCCCGCCGGCCCCTCCGGCGGGCGCTTAAATTTTATTTCGAGAACAATTCTTCGGCATCCCTCGTTGATCCGCTCCTGCAAATCGCCGGCGGGTGCGTTAACATGTTGACGGGACGAAGCTGACCGACTCTCGAATTCGAGCGGGCGCGCATGCAATTTTCGATCCGGGTATGGGCCGCGCTCGTGTTGGCGGTTTTGGCTTTGGCTGGCCAGGCACACGCGCAGAGCGGATACGACCGCCGTGGTGGCGACTACCTGCGATTCGAGATTCGCAGCGGCGATCCCTCTGTTTGCGCGACGCGCTGCGAACGCGATGCGCGCTGCCATGCCTGGGCCTTCTCCTATCCGCTCACCGAAAATACAATCGCAGCCTGCTGGTTGAAGAACAAAGTGCCGCCGCCCGTGGAAGCCAGTTGCTGCGTATCTGGTGTCCGCGGCGGTGGTGTGGCTGAGCCGCGCAAGGGCCCGATCGAATATTCCATCGACCGCTTTGGAGGCGATTATCGCAGTTTGGACGTTGCGACTGATCCCGCCGGCGCGGCTTGCAAGGCAGCATGCGAGGCCGACAACAAATGCCGCGCCTGGACCTATGTGCGGCCCGGCTATATCGCGCCCTCTGCCCATTGCTATCTCAAGGACAAGATCACGCGTCCACGACACAAGCCGTGCTGTATTTCGGGCGTGATACGGTAAAAGCGGTTAGCGCACTGCCGTAAAAAACCGGGATAGCCGCAATCCGGAAGGCCAGTCCTTGAGCGGTCGGCTCTTCACGGCGAGATCCCAGGAACCGACCACCGCGTCCACGCGGCCGACCAGATCTTCGACCGGCAGGAGTCCGACACCGCCCGCGCGCACGGCTACGCGGCTGTCGGCGGAGTTGTCGCGATTGTCTCCCATGACGAACAAGTGGTCGGGTGGGACCACCACGTCAGGCATCTCGTCGTATTCGGCACGGGAGACCATCTTGTAGATCGGATGTTCGTATCCGCCCGGCAATGTCTCAATGTAGCGTGCAGCCGACACCGCGCCGCCACCTTCGACTTCCGCTTCGCCGACGCCAGCCGGCCGAACACCGACTGCGGTGCCGTTGATCCAGACCTGGCCGCTCCGCAATGCGACGCGGTCTCCCGGCAGCCCGATGACGCGCTTTACCCAAACTTGCGATCGGTCGCCTGGCCAGCGGAAGACGATGACGTCACCTCGCTTGGGAAGCGCACCGAGAACTCGCGGCGTGTTCGGCAAAACCAGAAAGGCTGGCAGCGAG
>DAHUXA010000162.1 GCA_027307405.1 Hyphomicrobiales bacterium
CGCAATCTGCTAGCGTGTCGGAAATAAGGCCGCCCGCCAACTGATGGAATGGCGGCTATCCGGGAGGTGCCTATGAGCGAATTCGATCCCGCCGTGCCCCGTCGTACTGTTCTCAAGGGCGCCGGAATAGGTGTGAGCGCCGGGCTTCTGTCGAGTTTGCCGATGGCTGCGCCAGCCGCATCGGATGGCGAAATTTGGAGCTCTGAATACTGGACCAAGAAAGGCGACGTCCCACTTTATATGTTCCGCAAACGGCTCGGTGCGCCCAAGGCCGGCGAAACGCCTCGACCTGTGCTTTTCTTGGTGCACGGCTCCTCGGTCACATGGCGAATTTTCGACCTCGATACTCCCGGCCACGGCGAATATTCGATGATGAACGTCTTCGCCCGATGGGGTTTCGACGTCTGGACCATGGATCATGAAAACTACGGCAAGTCAGGGCGCACCAGCGGCAATTCCGACATCGCCAGCGGGGCGCAAGACCTGAAGGCCGCCATCCCGGTGATCACGAAAGAAACCGGGCACCGGAAGGTGCATGTCATGGGCGAGTCATCGGGTGCGTTGCGCGCCGCCCTTTACGCAACGATTGAACCGGAGCACGTGGATCGTTTGGTGCTGGCTGCGTTCACCTACAAAGGGACCGAATCGCCCACGTTGAAGAAACGTGCCGAGCAGCTCGACTATTTCCGCACGCACAATATGCGCAAGCGGGATCGCGCCATGATTGAAAGTATCTTCACGCGCGACAGACCGGGCACCACAGATCCGGCTGTCGGAAAGATTCTGGCGGACGTCGAGTTGCAATTCGGGGATCAGGCGCCGACCGGCACGTATCTCGATATGACAGCCAACTTGCCGGTGGTCGATCCAAAGAAGGTGCAGGCGCCTGTCCTGCTCGTGCGCGGCGAATATGACGGTATCGCGACTGTGGAAGATCTGTTCGACTTTTACCGACAGCTTCCGAACGGCGACAAGCAACTGGTGATCCTACCGAACACCGCGCATTCAGTGGCGGTCGCTATCAACCGTCATCTGTTTTGGCATGCGACGCGCAGTTTCCTCGACACGCCAGCACCGACGGCGATCTAGTGACGCCTACAGCTTGGCAGTGAAAAACTCGCGCAACGCGGCGGTGGTTTCGGCTGGCGCCTCTTCGGACAGATAATGTCCCGATGGGACTGCCTTGGCGCCGACTATATTCGTAGCGTAGTTGCGCCAAATTTCGGCGGGCCCAGGCTTACTGTTGCGGCCCACGCTACCAGTCGCGCCCCATAGAAGCAGCACTGGGCATTCGATTTTGCGGCCTGCGGCAAAATCCTCGTCGTCCATGTCCAGATCGACCCCGGCTGCTGCGCGATAATCCTCGCAGATAGCGTGGATGGTCGCCGGGTTTCGGAAGCAGCGTTTGTATTCGGCGAGGGCGCCCTCATCGAAGAAGCTCAGGCCTTGTTTGGTTTTCGCCAGCTTCTTCTCGATAAACCAATCGGGATCGGCGCCCATCATCCGCTCCGGCAGATCGTAGGGCTGTATGTTGAAGAACCAATGCCAGGAGAACGTTGCCCATTGCTTGTTGATGTTGTTGTACAGGTGATGCTGCGGGATGATGTCGAGGATCGCCGCCCGCCCTACCTTTTTTGGATGATCAAGGCACATGCGATGCAGCACGCGGCCGCCCCGATCGTGGCCAGCAGCATAAAATTTGTCGAAGCCAAGCGAGGCCATGACTTCGACCTGATCCTGCGCCATCGCGCGGAATGAATAGCCAGAATGATCCTCACCGCCCGCCGGTTTTTCGGAATCACCGTAACCACGCAGATCCGTTGCAATCACCGTAAACTCTTGCGCCAGCGACGGCGCCACCTTCAGCCACGACAGATGGGTAAATGGATTGCCGTGCATCAACAGCAACGGCGGACCACTGCCGCCGATAACCGTGACGATTCGGGCACCGCTGGTCTTGATCTCTGATCGCTTGAAGCCTTCAAGCAGCATGCATTGCCTTCGTTCTCGTCATGCCCGGCCTTGTGCCAGGTATCCACGTCTTTTTTGTTGCCGAAGACGTGGATGACCGGGACAAGCCTAGCCATGACATGGAGGGCGGTCGCTAAACTAAATTCAGAAATATTGCGAATACTTTTTCTTGATTTCTTCGATCGTTGGCTCCTGGCCGATTGCGACCGAGCATAACAAATTCCGACAGATCGCAAGAGGATTGAAGCCAAAAGAAAGCCCCGACTTCGCGCTGGCGAAGCCGGGGCTATTTTCCGTCCATGGTCTGCTCACTTAATCGCAGACCGTGATGCGACGAACGCGCGGGCCGACGGGCGTATTCACGAGCTGCTTCGTGACATAGCAGTCGGAAGCAATGTAGGCCGCCGGCGCGACAATGCCGACGCCCCAGCCGTAGCCCCAGTGGCCATGGAAGTGGCCATGGCCACCGTGGCCGTGTGCCGAAGCAGAGGTCGGGATCAGCGCGGCGGCGCCAATCGCAACGGTCGTACCGAGGGCGAGGGTGAGTTTGCGGAACATGACGGTTCTCCTGTCTCAGGACTTGGTTTCAGGGGATGTGATTGTCACATCCTGCACATGAGTCGCTGGCTCCCGCCGAAAGGTTCAAAGCCCCGCCCCCGATCGGGCGTCACGCTTTATTCACGCCAAATATGGGTAAATGCCCGCATTTGCCGGCCTTGGCTTGCCCAGTCATGCCGGAAAAGGGGAAACTGCGCCTTCCAGGGCGGGTGAATGCAAATTTCCTCGATTTCGCTTGAACCTGGGCGCCCCGCCAAGCGACCCATGCACGAGCCGATTGTTCTGCGATGCAAACGACTTCGGACGCAGTTCTGATATCGCGAATCGCAGGTGGCGACCGGCTCGCCATGCAGGTGCTGTACGCGCGGCACCATGTTCGCGTGTACCGGTTCGTCCTGAGACTGGTACGCAACGAAGCGACGGCGGAAGACTTGATCAGCGAGGTGTTCCTCGACGTCTGGCGGCAAGCCGGAAAGTTCGAGGGCCGTTCCGCCGCGTCGACATGGATGCTGAGTATCGCGCGGTTCAAGGCCCTGTCGGCATTACGACGCCGGCCGGAGGAAGAACTGGATGACGAGACGGCAGGTCAGATTGAGGATCACGCTGACGATCCCGAAACGACCTTGGCGAAGAAGGACAAGGGCTCGGCCTTGCGACAATGCCTGACCAGGCTCTCGGCTGACCACCGGGAAATCATCGACCTCGTATACTACCACGAGAAGTCGGTGGAAGAAGTGGCCGAGATCGTCGGCATCCCGGAGGCAACCGTGAAGACGCGTATGTTTTACGCGCGTAAGAAACTCTCGGAGCTCCTGAAGGAGCAAGGAATAGATCGAGGTTGGCCATGAGTGCGATGAAACAAGAAGCGCCCGAGCGCCGAGAGATCGAAGAGCTCCTGCCGTGGCATGCGGCAGGAACGCTGAGCCGCCGCGACGCCCAGCGCGTGGAAGTGGCGCTCGCGCGCGATCCTGAGCTCGCTCGGCGCTACGCGCTTGTGCGCGAGGAATTCGGCGAGACCATCCATCTCAATGAGACTCTGGGCGCGCCCTCCGCGCGTGCGGTGGAAAAACTGTTCGTTGCGATCGACGCCGAGCCCGGCCGTCGTCCGGTTGCATCGTTTAACCTCGGCAGCCGCATTGGCGAATTCTTTTCAAGCCTGTCGCCGCGCACGCTAGCCTGGTCGGCGAGCGCCGCCGCAATTGCGATCCTGCTGCAGGTGGGATTGCTCGCGGACATCATGCTCAAGGAGAAAACCGGCGGCTACGAGACTGCGTCCGCCCCGACCACCGATCCAGGTGTCGGGACATTCACCTTGATCCGGTTCGCGCCGCAGGCGACCTCCGATGACATCACCAAATTCCTCGAGGCCAACAAATTATCGATCGCGGCCGGGCCGGTGGCCGGCGGGTTGTACAAGGTCCGCGTCGCGGTGACCGGTATCCCGAAGGATGAACTCGCCCGCATCGTGAAGAAGCTACAGGAAGACAAGGTCGTCAGCTTTATCGCCACGACCGAGTGAGACAACTGGGACGGACGTCGTCGGAGATCGCACCATGCAACTGCAACGAACCGCCCTGCTCTGCCTGATTGCGGCGCTCAGTTTTGTATCGGTTGACGGCGCCTTTGCGCAGAAAATACTCAACCGCGGCCCGTCGCCCAATATCGGCCGGCCGATGGGACCCACCGGTGGTGGTGGCGGCGGCTTTCGTGGTCCCGGCTGGGGCGCCGCCGTGCCTGGGATCATTATGGCCGTACCGCAAGGTTATCCGCCGGGTGGTCCCGCCGTCGATGACGGCCCGCGTCCGTCATCGCAAGCGAACCGCCGTGGCGCGAGCGGTGCACCGCCGGCGAACGAGCGCAGGCTCGTACCCGACGAAGTCGTGATCGAACTTCGCAACTCCGTCAGCACGCAACAGGTCGACGCGCTGCAACGCCGGTTTCGGCTGACAAGAATTGAAAGCCAGACGTTCCAGTTGACCAACACGACACTGTACCGCTGGCGCATTCCAGACCGTCGTTCGGTCGCCGCGGTCGTGCGTGCGCTCGAAGGCGACCGGCTCGTTGCGTCAGCGCAGCCGAACTATCTTTTTGCTCTTCAGGAGGGAGAGACAAGGAGCGAAGGCGATCCAGCGCAATACGAACTCGCCAAGCTGCATCTGTCTCAGGCACACGCCCTTGCCAGAGGCGATAGTGTGATAGTGGCGGTTATCGATTCTGGAATCGATGCCAATCACCCTGAGTTGGCAGGCTCTATCGCTGAGAGCTTCAACGCGCTGACATCCTCAACGGGTCCGCACAAGCACGGCACGGCCATCGCCGGGTTGATCGCTGCGCACGCCAAGCTGATGGGTGCGGCACCCGATTCGAAAATACTGGCTGTGCGCGCCTTCGACCCGAAGGACGCCGGTGCGGAAGGCACCACCTTCAATGTTCTCAAAAGCATCGACTGGGCGGCGACACACGGCGCACGCGTCATCAATATGAGTTTTGCGGGGCCGCCCGATCCGGCCATTCACCGTAGCCTTGAGGCTGCGCGCAAGAAGGGCATCGTGCTGGTGGCCGCTGCCGGCAATGCCGGCGCGAAGTCGCCGCCCCTTTACCCGGCCGCCGATCCCAACGTAATCGCTGTCACCGCGACCGATGCCGAGGACAAATTATTCGAGCAATCTAACCGCGGCCCTTACATCACTGTGGCCGCGCCCGGCGCGCAGATACTCGTCGTCAGCCCCGATAGCGGCTATGACGTATCGTCCGGCACCTCTTATTCCGCGGCCGAGGTCAGCGGCATCGTGGCGCTGATGATTCAGCGCAGGCCCGACCTCACACCCGACCAAGTACGAAGCATTCTGCGCGCGACCGCAAAGGATCTCGGCCCGAAAGGGCCCGACGTCATGTTCGGCGCCGGACTTGCCGACGCCTATCGTGCGCTCACGGCGGAACCGGCACCACGAACCGCAGGCAGCCCCCGTCCCATCGAGCGTGTGAGCAACGGCGCGCGCTGACATCCGGATCATCCCCTTGCTCTTACGCGGCAAAGTCGCCACTTGTTGTGTCTCGCCCGCACTTCGGAGACACGTTTGACCGCCACCGATCTACCGATGACGATGCCCCTGCGCGTCACACGCAACGACCGGATTGCCGACGGCATCCATCTCCTTGAATTTCGCGATCCGAATGGAAAGCCATTGCCGGAATTTTCGGCGGGCGCGCATATCGCTGTTCGGGTGCCAAACGGTTTGGTGCGCAAATATTCACTGTGTAACGATCCGGCCGAGCGCGATCGCTATCAGATCGCGGTCAAACGCGAAAGCAACGGTCGCGGCGGATCTTGCAACCTGACCGACAACGTAAAAGCCGGTGACGAACTAACCGTCACTGCGCCGGTGAACGATTTTGGCTTGCCGCCGCGTGCGCAGGATTTCCTGTTCATCGCCGGGGGTATCGGTGTGACGCCGATCATGGCGATGATCCGGCAGGTCGTGGCAGAAGGTAAGCGCTTCCGTCTGTTCTATTGTTCGCGCTCGCCGGAGACGACTGCTTTCCGCGATGAATTGAGCAGGCCGCAATTCAAGAACATGGTCACGATTCACTATGACGAGGGCGACGCATCGCGTTCACTCGATCTGCGCCCAATTCTGGCTGAGCGGAAAAATCGCGAACACCTCTACTGCTGTGGGCCACGTCCGTTGATGGAGGCAGTGCGCGCCATGACGGACCATTGGTCGTCGACTGCCGTGCATTTCGAGGCGTTCAGCGAGGCAGAAACGCACAAGGCAGATGACAAGCCGTTCAAAGTGAGGCTCGCGCGTTCGGGCACGGTGCTCGATGTTCCGACCAGCAAGACAATCCTTGAAGCCCTGCGTGAGCATGGCCTCGAAGTGCCGAGTTCCTGCGAAACCGGTACCTGCGGCACCTGCCGGACCAAATTACTCGCCGGCGAAGTCGATCACCGTGACCTAGTGCTTGCCGAGCATGAACGCAAAGACGCCATCATGATTTGCGTCTCGCGCGCCCGCGGTGACGACATCACCATTGATCGCTGAGCGCATTCGACCGCTCATTCATCATGGCCAGGCTTGTCCCGGCCATCCATGCCTTTCTGCGGGCCAAAGACGTGGATGCCCGGCACAAGGCATGTGCTCGGGCCGGCGAAGCGGACCCGAGTGCCGGGCATGACGGAGCAATCCGCAACCACTCCCGACTATTTGCTATTCCTGGATCACGCGCAAATAGGCCCGCACCGCGCGCGCGTCGTCGGCACTAAACTTGAACTCCGGCATGTCAGGATGGCCCGACGAAATTCCTCGCTCGAGCACGCGCGGAAATTCGTCAAGATCGATTTTGCGACCGAGTATGCGAAATGGCGGTGCGTCAGGGTGCCGGCTTTTGCCTTTAGTTCCGATTGCATGGCAGCGCCCGCAGAATTCCGCGACCAGCGCCTGGCCATGACTGACCGGATCCTGCGCCTGCGCGACGGAACCCGCCGCGACCAACGCGACATGCAGCGAGAAGACGGTTGGCACGAATTTCATAGCGACATTTTCGTCCGAGAGAGTGGCGCGCCGGAAGGGATTCGAACCCCTGACCCCCAGATTCGAAGTCTGGTGCTCTATCCAGCTGAGCTACCGGCGCCTTTGGAGGAAAAGGGTGGCGCGCCCGAAGAGATTCGAACTCCTGACCCCCAGATTCGTAGTCCTATACTGTTCAAAACTCTGACATTCCTCGGCTTTCCCTGAGCGATAAAACCTCACTTGTTATGAGCCTTTCGGCTCCTACGCTGCTATCCGGAAATTCCGGTGCATTCCGTTTCGGTATTGCCCTGGTGTTGCCCCGGAACAAAGGCGAGCAGTCATATGAGCCAGAGAATTACTAAGCGTACAATAGATGGAGTAAAGGCGGGTGAGAAGGAGTTCACCGTCTGGGACGATGCGGTGACCGGCTTCGGCCTCCGCGTGCGGCCCAGTGGTGTTATGTCCTACGTGGTCGTTTATAGGGCGGGACCTGGCCGCGGCGCGCCGGTACGGCGCTACACTATTGGAACAGTTGGCAAGATAGCTCCGGAGGGCGCCAGAGCGCGTGCGAAGGTCATCCTGGGATACGTGGTGCACGGCCAGGATCCAGCGGGACAGAAAACCACCGAGCGCACAGCACCAACTGTAGCCGAACTCGCAGACCGGTTCATGACCGAGCACGTCGAACCGAAGCGCAAGGGCGGGACGGCGCAATTCTACCGCGACATCCTCGATCGTATTGTGAAGCCATCTCTGGGCACCACGAAGGTCGACAAACTTTCCCGACAGCAGGTTGGCAAACTTCATTGGTCCCTTGCCGGCACGCCATTTCAAGCCAATCGGATGCTAGCGGTAGTCGGCAGCATGTATGCCTTTGCTGAACGCTCGAACATCGTTCCAGAGGGAGTCAACCCTGCGCGGAGGATCGAAAAGTTCAAAGAAAGCCGCCGAGAGCGTTTCCTTACCGTGGAAGAATTGGAACGGCTAGGCGGCGCAATTCGGGAAGCCGAGACCACTGGC
>DAHUXA010000163.1 GCA_027307405.1 Hyphomicrobiales bacterium
CCGCACATGTCTGCTTTTGACCCAAAGCGGACATTGCCAAGTCGTTAGGCGGCTGTTCTGAATTGGCTCTGAGCCGACCAACAAATGCTAAACAGGGGCCGACATGTCACTTTTCAATATTGGCTTTGTCATCTTCCCTGATCTGACTCAGCTTGATTTCACAGGCCCTCTACAGGTGCTCTCGCGGCTTCCTCGATCAGCGACCCATATTGTTGCAAAATCGGCAGCGCCTGTCCCGAGCGATTGCGGACTTGGACTCGTGCCGACGCACACCTTTGCGAACTGTCCGCATCTCGATTTGATCTGCATTCCGGGCGGAAGCGAAGGCGTCGCCGGTATCATAAACGACCGCGAGACTATCGAATTCGTCCGTCAACAAGCCGGTGTCGCAAAGTACGTCACATCAGTTTGCACAGGAGCATTTGTTCTAGGAGTGGCCGGTCTGCTGAAGGGACGTCGGGCCACCACGCACTGGGCCTATACTGATCTTTTGTCCCTCGTCGGAGCTACATACGAAAAGGCAAGAGTGGTCAAAGATGGAAACGTAATTACTGGGGGTGGTGTGACCGCCGGTATCGATTTCGGGCTTAGTGTCATTGCCGAAATCGCAGGCGAGATGACCGCCAGAAGAATTCAGCTCGGCATAGAATATGACCCGGCGCCGCCGTTCGATTCCGGGCATCCAGATAAAGCGCCGACTATCAAGTCAGAGCTTCTATTCGCCCGCTACAATGAGTTCAGGACAATGTATCGTACGCGCATCGAGCAAGCCGTTCCGTTTTGATGGCAATGTCCGCTTTTGGCACTTAGCGGACATTCCAGTTCATCCGAGCAATGTCCGCTTTCGGGGGTAAAGCGGACATCAGGCTGACATGCGGTCATGTCTGCTAGTGACCCAAAGCGGACATGGATGTGCGACAAGCACAGAAGAACCCTTGTCCATAGGGATATGCTTTTGGGCGAGATGGGGAGATTGTACACCGGCGCCTAAGCGTAGCAGCCGATGCTGAACGAAGGTTCGCCGAACTTGCCCGGGAGCGCGCGCGAAAGCCGATTCCATTTGGGCGGGAAAAGCCAGAAGACTTCGTTACGCGTCAGAATATTTCTCACTACCGCGACCTGCTCGCAACCGGGCAGATCGACGAGAAACAGCGCCGCTGAATTGAGAGGTTATTGATAGAGGAAGAGGCTCGATTGTCCGATGCAAACCGAAGTTAGTGGATCAGGATTGCCATGATCGTGAGAGCCGTTGCCCAAAATAAGGCAACAGTAACGATCTTTAGATGCGTCCCCAGGTCAGCGGTGAGAATTGAGGAGTTCATTACGACCTCCCACTTAGGAAAACTGCGAACCATAATTTCACGCTAGATCGAATCGATTTTGACGCACATCAATCGGCCCCACTCAGGGAAACTACGTAGGGTGTCCGCTATCGGCACACAGCGGACATTCAGACAGTAATCCCCAATGTCCGCTATTGGGGGCAAAGCGGACATCGTTCGGACATGCGGCAATGTCTGCTTTTGACCCAAAGCGGGCATTCCTCCGGCCGACCGCTTTTTTCATCCGCTGCCGCGCCTCGTGCGCTTAGGATTTTCCGGTTTTTTAGGTTGCCTTACTTATCTTGACCACCGATTTCGGGTGGAGCTTGCGTGGCGTCGTTAACACCAAACCCGGCGGCCATGTTGTCCGCGCGCAAAGCTCATCAACGGTCTTTTCGAAAACGCCCGTTTCGGGGTGCGCTTTAATCTTCATGTCTGTCGGCAAGCCAGCGAGAGCTAGACGAAGTTCATGAATGTTTGTCGGGACACTTCGGAATAGTTCATCTGGTTTCATTTCGTATGGATCCGCAAGCCATAGCCGTCGTGCCGCGAGAGCTTCGCGATATCGTCATCATCCCGCCGATATAGGGCAAAGCCGCAAATATGCGAGCGAGAAACTGTGGAGTTGCTTCATCCTTGCGAATCTGGCCTCTAATAACGAAGAAGCGAGGATCGCGTGAACGATCCTCGCCTCCCTGTCAGACCAGGATCTTGATATTGCCGCGATGCCCGGAGGCGCGCGGCAATATTGATCTTGACCGTAACACTGACTCGAAAGTTCTTCGAACTCCCGGGCCACGCCTGGCGCGATCGCTCGTGCCTGCGCACCATCAAACGGTTTTCGAGCCGCCGTTTATGACCAGCATCGGCCCCGCCATTGGTGTTCATGCCCGCCAATAGCGGTACCCGTTGGCTCCCCGACATCTGAACCTTCGGCGCAAAGTCGGGGCGGGTGTGCCGCCCTAGGGACCGCGACTGGCCACCAGCCGCATTCCTTCGGTGGCGTCAAAATGGTGGGTGGGCCCTGTAGAAAAGTCGAGTCATCGGCCAAATAAAGTTGTTGAGGAACTTTGACGCCCAGAGAAGGCAGCGATCCAAAAAAGAAGGGCTGCCAGGGAAAGCCACGTGAGCAATGGAGACAGAACATGCCCGAGACCTATGATCCTACCACTCGCCCGTTGAGACGCCGCAGCATTCGCTGACTTGAAGGGAATTGGTCGGCACTGCGGGTGTTCGCTTATGGCACAAAGCGGACATCCGGCTGACGTCAATCAATGTCCGCTTTCGGGGGTAAAGCGGACATATGGCTTCCGCATCGCAAAATGTCCGCTTCTGACCCAAAGCGGACATATGTGGGGCCTTTCCCTGTGCAGCTTTGAGCCGCTACGATCCCCCGTCCTGAGCCTCGGGGGGATGGAATGAGGCGGCGCGAATTTATCAAAGTAATTGCCGGGTCGGCTGCAGCTTGGCCGCTTGCGGCGCCCGCGCAGCAGCCGGCAATTCCGGTCGTTGGATATCTGGGCAGCGAAACGCCGGAAAAATTTGGGATTCGCCTCAGCGCATTCCAGCAAGGCCTTAGCGCGATGGGTTTTGACGATGGCCGCAATGTCAAAATCGAATATCGCTGGGCCGACGGTCAAATCGATCGCTTCCCGGCGCTGGCGGCCGATCTTGTCCGCCAAACGGTTTCCGTGATTGCCACGCCCGGTAGTGGTGTAGCGGCACTTGCAGCAAAGGCAGCGACTACAACAATTCCCGTAGTGTTTGAAACGGGCCTAGACCCGATTGCAGCAGGGCTTGTCAAAAGTCTGAGCCGACCAGAGGGCAACATCACGGGCATCACTTCGTTGAACGTAGCCGTTGCTCCGAAAGGACTGGAACTACTGCATGAACTGCTCCCACAAGCCAATAGCCTTGCCGTGATCGTGAACTCGGCTAATCCAGTGAACACCACACCAATTTGAAAAATCTGGAGGCACCCGCCCGCGCTCGTGGACTACAGCTCCACGTCCTCAACGCGAACACCGAACGCGACTTCGACGCTGCCTTTGCAAGGTTGGTTCAACTGCATGCCGGCGGGCTCGTAGTCGCCCCCGACATAATGTTCAATAGTCGTGCGCAACAGCTTGCCGCTCTGACACTCAAGCACGCAGTGCCAGCAGTCCATACGGTGCGCGAGTTCGCCGTGGCCGGTGGATTGATGAGTTACGGCGGCAATATCAGGGAAACGCACAGGCAGGCCGGCATCTACACTGGCCGCATCCTCAAGGGTGAGAAGCCGGCAGATCTACCCGTCCAACAAGTTACGAAGGTCGAGTTTGTTATTAATCTAAAGACCGCGAAGGCGCTCGGCCTCAACGTCCCCAATACGCTCATCGGGCGGGCCGACGAGGTGATCGAGTAGTCGTGGATCAATGTCCGCTATCGGCACTTAGCGGACATGATTAGCCGTGCGCTGCGGCATCGGTTTTGATGCCGGTTTCAGCCCCTATCAAAGTACTCGTTTAAGCCGATACAATCCTGTGTCCTGAGCTTGGGAGCGGATATGCGTCGACGCGAGTTCATCACACTTTTCGGGGCGACGGCGGCGTGGCCGCTCACCACGCACGCTCAGCAGACTGAGCGTGTTCGGCGAATTGGCGTGATCATGCCATTCACGGCGAACGATCCTGAGGAGCAGGCACGAAGCTTGGTGTTCGAGCAGAGCCTCCAGCAGTTGGGCTGGACGGTTGGCCGAGACCTACAGATCATCTATCGCTCATCCGGCGGCGAGGCCGCATTCATCCGACGAAATGCGGCGGAACTGGTTGCGCTTGCCCCGGACGTGATTATGACCGTCGGCAGCGTGACCCTAGGGCCGGTGCAACAAGCGACTCGCACCATCCCAATCGTGTTTGTGAATGTGGCCGATCCGGTCGGCGCCGGCTTTGTCCAAAGCTTGGCACGGCCGGGAGGCAATACTACCGGTTTCACGAATTTCGAATACAGCATGAGCGGGAAATGGCTGGAATTGCTCAAACAAATTGCGCCGCGCGTGACGCGAGTGGCGGTCCTTCGCGATCCCACCGTGGCGGCGGGCATTGGCCAGTTTAGTGCAATTCAGTCGGTGGCGCAGTCGCTTGGGGTTGAGCTTACGCCGTTCAGCGTGCGCGATGTTGCAGAAATAGAGCGCAGCATCGCGGCGTTCGCGCGCCCCGGCAATGGCGGCCTGATCGTAACGGCGGGGGGAACGGGGTTTCATCGCGATCTGTTCATCGGGCTTGCGTCCCGCTACAAGTTGCCCGCGGTCTACCCTTTCAGCTATTACGCCAAAGATGGCGGCCTGATCTTCTATGGCCCTGATACGCACGATCCGATCCGGCGCGCTGCGGGCTACGTCGACCGCATCCTCAAAGGCGAGAAGCCGGCCGACTTGCCGGTGCAGGCGCCGACAAAATTCGAGACGGTGATCAATCTCAAGACCGCCAAGGCGCTTGGCCTTGATGTGCCGCAGACCCTCCTTGCGCGCGCCGACGAGGTGATCGAATAGAGATGCTCTTTGCTGCGGTGCATGAGTCCGCTTATGGCACAAAGCAGACATCCATCGTTGCATCGCACATGTCTGCTTTTGGGGGTAAAGCGGACATGCCTTCTTGCGCTGCACATGTCCGCTTCTGACCCAAAGCGGACATCCGCGCGTCGATGAGACCCTTGTCAACCTGTAAGACACGCGCGCCGAATGACGCCGCTATGACGGTGCTATGGTGTGCGTTTCTTTTTTCGATTTTCCGAAATAAAGCGCGCCCGAGACATCCATGATTTAGATCAAAGCGTGACCTGTTAAGGCGGGCTTAATGGTGCGTTTCCTGAGACAACCAAATCGTTCTTATCGATTACCACTCCAAAATTGGTCGTCACAGAAAACGATCTCCGGCCACCCTCTCTTGCTCAAGTAAAAGGTGAGGCCATGCATACGCACAAAGCAACCTTCTACAAAGTAGGAACTTGGGCCGCAGCCAGCTTGATGCTGGCGATTGGAACCCTCTTCGGCGGTGTCGCGTCCGCGCAGGAGGTGTTGCCCGTGCCACCAGCACCCTTCAAAGGTCAGATTGGATTAAGCGCCAAAGATTCGACACCTGATTTTCCAGAGCCGATACAGGCGCCAAAAGGCGCGCCCAACATTGTGCTGGTGCTCTTGGATGACGTCGGCTTTGGGGCTTCAAGCACGTTCGGTGGACCGATAGAGACACCGACACTGGAACGGCTCGCAAAGAGCGGGTTGCGCTACACGCAGTTTCACACCACAGCGTTGTGCTCGCCGACACGGGCAGCGCTGCTGACCGGCCGCAATCACCACTCGGCACACACCGGGGTGATCATGGAACAAGCTACGGGCTTCCCCGGCTATGACAGCCTGATGGGGAAGGACACCGCGACTGTCGCTGAAATCGTTAAACAGCATGGCTGGAACACTGCTTGGTTTGGCAAAAATCATAACGTGCCTGACTGGCAAAGCAGCCAGGCCGGACCCTTCGACCATTGGCCGACCGCGCTGGGCTTTGAAAAGTTCTATGGATTCGTCGGCGCCGAAACCAGCCAATGGCGACCGGCTGTATTCGATGGCACGAAGCCGATCGAACCGTATTTGGCCAATCCGGACTACAATTTCGACTACGACATCGCCGATCAGGCCATCAATTGGGTGCGCAGCCAAAAAGCCGTCGCCCCCGATCGGCCGTTCTTCCTTTATTACGCGCCAGGCGCGACCCACTCTCCGCATCATCCCAAGAAGGAATGGATCGCCAGGTTCAAGGGCCGGTTCGACCGAGGCTGGGACAAGATGCGCGAGGAGACGCTGGCACGGCAGAAACGGCTCGGCATTGTGCCGCCAGACACCCAGTTGACGCCGCGCACCGTTGGCATACCGGCGTGGGACTCGCTCAACGCCGAGCAGAAGCAGCTTTATGCGTACATGATGGAGATTTACGCCGGCTATCTTGAACAGACCGATTACAACGTTGGCCGGGTCCTCGATGCAATCGCGCAGTTGGGGCAACTGGATAACACGCTGGTCATTTACATCGTCGGCGACAACGGGGCCAGCCCGGAGGGCCTGGTTAACGGGTCGCTCAACGAGATCGCCGTCTTGAACGGAATCCAAGAAGACTACAGAGCAGTCCTCAAGCACAAGGACGATCTGGGCACCTGGAAAACCCATAACCACTATCCGGTCGGCTGGGCGCACGCGATGGACACACCGTTACAGTATTTCAAGCAAGTCGCTTCTCACTACGGTGGCACTCGCAATGGAATGGTTATCTCCTGGCCGGCACGCATCAAGGATCAGAGCGGTATCCGCTCGCAATGGCATCACACGATCGATATTGCGCCGACCATATTGGACGTCACCAGGCTGCAGCAGCCATCCATTGTCAATGGCGTGGCGCAAAAGCCTATCGAGGGCGTAAGCATGGCCTACTCGTTCGACGATGCGAAGGCGCCGTCGACGCGCCGGACGCAGTATTTCGAGATGTTCGGTCAGCGCGCTATCTATCACGACGGTTGGGTCGCCTGCACGACCCCGCCAACGGCGGTTGAGCCTGTTGAACTCACGGGAGATGTCATCAGCGACTACAAATGGGAACTTTACTATGTTGCGGAAGACTTCAGCGAAGCCGTTAACGTTGCCGACAAGTACCCCGACAAGCTCCACGAGTTACAGTTGCTGTTCTATGCCGAGGCCGCCCGATACAACGTGCTGCCTCTGGATCACAGCCGAATCGCACGCCTCGATGTATCGATCCGGCCCAGTCTGACGCGTGGACGCACCGAGTTTACTTATTATGGGCCCCTGTCGCGCATCCCCGAGGGGGCCGCGCCCGACGTGAAGAACAAATCGTTCCGCATCACTGCTGATGTGGTTCTCCCCAAAGGGGGCGAACAGGGCGTCGTGCTCACGCAAGGTGGCCTCAGCGCCGGTTATGCGCTGATGTTCAAAGACGGCAAGCCAGCGTTTCACTACAACGTGGCTAACGTCGCGCACTTCAACATCGCGGCTATGGACGCTCTGACGCCCGGCAAGCATACCATCGCATTCGACTTCAAGTACGATGGTGGCGGCATGGGGAAGGGCGGCACCGGTACGATCAACGTGGATGGCAAGGAGGTTGCCAAAGGTCGCGTCGGCAGCACCATGCCAGTTCGTTTCTCGTTAGATGAAACCTTCGACATCGGCGAGGACACCGGCACGCCGGTGAGCGAGGACTACGATGTTCCATTCAAATTCACCGGTCAGATCGAGAAGGTCGTCGTCAATCTCGGCGAACGGTAAGCGCAGACGGTAAACGCCACTCACGGGCGCGGATGTCCGCTTTTGGCCTTAAGGGGACAATCAGACCGCGCGCGCGTTTGTCCGCTTTCAGACAATAACGGACAAAGCCGAATTTAGGCCTTGGGACCGGTTGTCCGCTTTTGACCCAAAGCGGACATTAAGTTCCGTTCGGAACGCTCTCGCACTTATGCCGTTGGCATAGGATACAAGCTGGACTGACGGTGCGCAGCCTGGGCATGATCTCAGTCGCCCAGCCGAATTAGCTTTCGCTGCAAAAGAATTGTCGTCAGCCCTATAGCGGCAAGGCCCGCCAAGATTGCCGGCCAGCTCCACG
>DAHUXA010000164.1 GCA_027307405.1 Hyphomicrobiales bacterium
GTGCGTCCACAGCGTCATTTTCCGGTAGCCGGCGGCGCGCGCAAACCGGACGCATTCGGCTGTGAGATCGCGGCCGAGGCCGAGCCCGCGTGCTTTAGGATCGACCAGCAACAGGCGGATGCGCGCGACAGTTTCCGAATCCTTCGCCAGCATGATCGAGCCGACATTCTCGCCGTCCATCTCGGCGATCCAGCAGCGTTCGCGCTCAACGTCGAACTTGTTGACGAAGTCGGCGACGATTTGCGCGCACACGCCTTCGAACGGCGCCACCCAGCCATATTCCTGCGCGTAAAGCTCGGCGTGCCGCTTGACGATCCAGCCGAAATCGCCGGGGTGGGGCGCACGCAATGTGAAGCCGGCTTCGGGTTTGGGTGCGGTCTCGCCACCAAGCAGCGTTTCGATTTCCACCATCGCTGTTACCAGCCGTGTCTGCTCTGCCGGCTTGAGCTTGCCGAACATGCTGGCGACGGTCTCCTGCGAGCGCTTCTCGAGCGGCGCGAAGGCATTTCGACCGAGTGCGGTTAAGGCAAGGTGGCTTTGACGTGCGTCCTGATCAGAAACCTTGCGGTTGATCAGGCCCCGTTTCTCGAAATTGCGCAGCACGCGGCTCAGATAGCCGGCATCGAGATCGAGCGCGCGGCCGACGTCACTGGCAGTGCGCGCACCGTGCAATATCTCATAGAGTACCCGCGACTCGCCGAGCGAAAAGGGACTGTCGAGGTAGTTGCGGCGCAAAACGCCGATTTGCCGCGTGTAGAAGCGGTTGAAGCGACGCGCTGCGGCGATGCGCTGGCTGACGGCGGTCATGCCCGCGCACGATTGGCCAGTTAGTTGATAGGGTCAAGTATATTAGTTGATAGTATCAAGTATCAGCGCGCATAGAGCGCGCCAGCTGAAAGCATGCCAATTCGTCGGCGTCCAAGCCGCCGGAGAAGGGCTGTTTCGGCCTGGTCGCCGTCCGGATGCCCGCCGAGGGCGTCATAAAACCGCCGGGCAATCAGCAGGCCTTGTTCAGGCCGCGGGCGGCCACCGAAGGTCACGCGTAGCAGTGCAAGGATCTCGGGAAGCCCCGGGCGCGTCAGGTCGCTAATTCCCGCAGGACGGAATACGGCGGCGCGCGAGGCCGAAATATCCGAAGCGGCGATGAACCGGTCAACCGCCTCGATCCAGCCCGCCTGGGGCACCGCACCGGCCCGCAGGAACATCAGCCACGGGCCGCGGGTGCTCGCCGCCGCGACCTTCAACTGTGTTCCAATGGGTTCGGTTGAACTTATGAACCGGCAGCCCGCAACGTCGGCAACCTCAGCGGTTGCATCGCGCGACCCGGCATCCGCGACGACCACTTCGCCAAGCAGACCAGCCGCAGCCCCCGGAACCAGCGCGGCCAGAGTGGGAACGAGGGCTCGCTCCGATTCGTGGGTGGCAATGACGACGCTCAGCATGGAACCGTAGCCGTTGGATACCGTTGCCACCATATCATGTGGGGGTCTGCCTCCGCCCCACGAGATCGGCCTTTAAGTGCTTGTAGGCGGGATGCGGTAGTTGAAAACTGTTCTTGTTATGTTCACATACGCTCGCTAGGGTGACGCCATGGCTCGATCAAACGCAGCCCAAAGACGCCCGCCGGTGAAGGAGCTGCCCTCCGCGCCGGCGGGCGGCTATGACGATGTCAGCGAATTGCTGGGCGTCGTTGTCGACCATGAGCGCCGGCGAGGCCGAGGCGCGCAAAGCAATGCTTCCGGACGCTATGAGTCACTCGCCCGCATCGCCTTCGACGACGGCTGGCGCACGCTCGACGAACTCCCGCCCTTCAAGACAACGGTCACCGTCGACGCGACTCGCAAGATCATTACCCGAAATGAGTCGCCCGATATTGGCTTTGACCGCTCGATCAATCCCTACCGCGGATGCGAACATGGCTGCATCTACTGCTTCGCGCGGCCGACACACGCTTATCTTGGTCTCTCCCCCGGACTTGATTTCGAATCCAAGCTGTTGGTGAAGCCCGAAGCGGCCAACCTGCTGGAAAAGGAATTGTCGGCGCCGGGTTACGAGCCGAAGGTGATCGCGATCGGCACCAATACCGATCCATACCAACCGATCGAGCGGCGGTACAAAGTGATGCGCCGCATCCTGGAAGTTCTCGACCGCGCGGGCCACCCGGTCGGCATCGTCACCAAATCAGCGCTGGTGCTTCGTGATCTCGATATTCTGGCGCGTATGGCCGAGCGAAATCTGGCAAAGGTGGCCCTGTCAGTGACAACGCTGGATGCGACACTTGCCCGCAAGATGGAGCCGCGCGCGGCAACGCCGATGCGACGTTTAGAGACGCTGCGACGCTTAACTCAAGCCGGCGTACCAGCGACCGTCATGGTTGCACCGGTAATTCCGGCTCTCAACGATATGGAGATCGAGCGCATCCTCGAAGCCGCGCGCACGGCCGGAGTGAAGGAAGCCGGTTATGTACTGTTGCGCCTGCCGCTCGAAGTGCGCGACTTGTTCCGCGAATGGTTGATGGCGAACTATCCCGATCGCCACCGTCACGTTTTCAAGCTCATCCGTGATATGCGCGGCGGCCAGGACTATGATTCGACCTGGGGCACGCGCATGAAGGGTACCGGTCCCTATGCCTGGATGATCGGCCGCCGTTTCGAGATGGCTTGCGAGAAACTAGGCCTCAATATCGCGCGCAGCTCTCTCACCACCGAGCATTTTCACAAGCCGAGGCCCGGCGTGGAACAACTGAATTTATTTTAGGCGGTCGTCCCCGCCATCCACACGCTGTGTCGCGCCGCATTGACTTAAGGTGCGTTGCCGCGCACTCATCGCGGCAATGGCCAAGACATCCAAGCCCAGCCCGCGTCTGCCGCTCAACGAGCCAATCTTGCGCCCGACCTTCCGGCGTGAGCGGCGCGCTCTGAATAAAGGGATTTTTCCGGTTGCAGGCTGCGACGAGGCGGGCAGGGGCCCGCTCGCCGGTCCTGTGGTAGCAGCTGCAGTCGTGCTCGATCCCAAGCGTATCCCGCGCGGTCTCAACGATTCCAAGAAGCTTGACGCTGAAGAACGCGAGAAACTTTACGAAAAGATCTGCGCCACAGCGCAGGTGGCGGTGGCATTCGGGGCGGTGGAGCGCATCGATCGTGACAATATCCTGCGTGCCTCGCTCTGGGCACTTGCCCGCGCGGTCAGGGCGCTGTCGGTGCAACCAAAACTGGTCTTCGTCGACGGAAACCAGAAGATCGACTGTGGTTGCGAGTGCCAAACGGTCGTCTCTGGCGATGCGCTGGTGGTATCGGTTGCCGCAGCATCAATCGTGGCGAAAGTAACCCGCGACCGGCTGATGACCCGGCTGGGCCTTGCTCACCCCGGCTACGGCTTCGAACGGCACATGGGCTATAGCGTGCCCGAACATTTCGCGGCGCTTGCGCGCCTGGGGCCGACGATCCACCACCGCAAATCCTTTGCGCCGGTGGCGGCCAAACTCGCCACTTTAGGTGCCGCCTCCGACGACGTCGTTGCCGAGTTATTGCCTCTTTAGCGCGGCTTCTCTATTGCTGCTGGCGAATAAAACCTGTTGCTTTCACCCTTCTCGGGCCAATGCATTACGTTTCCCTGCTTGTTGAATTCCTGCGCGGGCGTCCGACGGTCGTGTTCTGGACGGTGACCCTGACGCAAGCCGCGCTTTGGACGCTGATCCCAGCCCTTTTTTACAGCGCTCCTCCCGGGGACGTACCGCTGCTGTTGGCCATCGGCCATGAATTCGTGCTCGGCAGCTATCTCGGGCCGCCATTGGCTTTTTGGCTGGGGGAATTCGCCTTCAGGATTGCCGGCACCTTTGGGCTCTACGCGCTGGCACAGGGTTGCATCGTCGTCGCCTATTGGGCGATTTTCACCCTCGGCAGGGGCATCGTCGGCACTCGGCACGCAGTACTCGCCGTGCTGCTGATGGTTGGTATCGCGGCCTTCACGGTGCCAAGTCCCAATTTTGGTCCGGCGATTCTGGCGGCGCCGTTGTGGGCGCTGGGGCTGCTGTATTACTGGCGCGCTGTCGGCGAGGCGAGACGTGGCTATTGGTTTCTGCTTGCGCTCGATCTTGGCTTGCTGCTTCTCGCGAGCTATGTCGGACTGATCCTGCTCGCACTCATGATCACGTTTACGATAGCGACCGCTCGCGGGCGCAGTACGATCTTCCATCCTGAGCCTTGGATCGCCGCCCTGCTCTTGTGCATTGTTATATTTCCTCATGCGCTTTGGCTGGGAAGCGAACGTCTGCTCGTTGTCGAAGGTATCAACGAGAGCATTGCCGCGGCAGGCCGCCTGTCTGCGGGGATGTGGCTCTGCCTCGCGTTGGTGCTGACGCATCTCGGCCTCGCGTTGCTCGTGATGTTGACGAGCGGTTGGCCTCGCCACCCCCGCGAGCGCGCGCCGGAGATCGATCGCAATCCTGTCGAGCCCTTTGCCCGCATTTTCGTGTACGTTTTTGCCGTGGTGCCAAGTCTGATGGCGATTGCGGCTGCGTTTACGAGCGCTCGGCTCGGACCACTCGACCGCATTGCGCCACTCGTTGTGCTTTCGGGACTTGCGGTGATCGTCGCTGCCGGCGACAAGGTGCTCCTCTACCGAGAGCGGCTGGCATCGTCAGCCTGGTTTGGTTTGCTGGTCGCGCCGCCGGTGCTGGTTGTGCTCGCGACTGCTATATTCCCTTGGACGTTGAGCATCGACCTCAAAATTGCACAGCCTGCAAATGCCGAGGGCCGCTTTTATTCTGAGATCTATCTACGGCGCACCGGTAAGCCGCTCGCTTATTTAAGTGGCGACCCACGCGTCGCTCCGCTGGTCGCGCTCGCAGCGCCAAGCCGTCCGCATCTTTACTTTGCCTGGGCGCCGCAACGCAGTCCGTGGGTGAGCTCAGCCGACATTCGTGGACAAGGTGGCATCTTGGTATGGCCGGCGGCCGACAATAGCGGCACGCCGCCCGAGACGCTGAAGGTGCAATTTCCCGAAATGGTACCAGAAGTGCCGCGCTCATTCCCGCGCGCCGTGCAGGGCATGTTGCCACTCATCCGGCTCGGCTGGGCAATGCAGCGTCCATCTTCCCCTTGAAACTTCCGCGCATGATTTAATCCGAAAACCGGTCCCCTTTTTGGGGCACGCGTCAATGATAGCTTTCGCCCTCGCGCACTTTGCCGCGGAATAGCCAGTAGATGAACCCTACGTAGCCGAGGATTATCGGCAACAGCAGCAGCGTGCCAAGCAACATGAAAATCTGACTCGCTGGCGCCGCCGCCGTGTCCCAAACAGTGAGTGAGGGCGGCACGAGATACGGGAAATTGGAAATGACCAGGCCCAGAAAGCCGAGCAGAAATAGGACAATCGTAGCCAAAAATGGGGGCACTTCGCGCCCGGTTTCAATCCAGTGCCAGGCAAGATAGGCGGTCAGTGCCGTAATGACCGGTATCGGCCACAGGAAGTAGAAATTTGGCAGCGAAAACCAACGCTCAGCGATGCGTGGCTGCGTGAGCGGCGTCCACAAGCTCACCGCGGCCATGAAGACGAGGACTGACAACAGCAGCATTTTTGCCTGGCTGCGAGCGCGGTCGCCGACCGGCCCTTCGGTTTTCAATGCTAGCCAAGTTGCACCAAGCAAACCGTAGCCGGCGATCAGCGACAGACCACAAAGGAATGCGAATGGCGTTGCCCAATCGAACGTGCCGCCAGCAAAGGCGCCATCACGCACCTGGATACCTTGGATCAACCCGCCGAGAATGATGCCCTGCGCAAAGGCGGCAACGGTGGAGCCGACACTGAAGGCTACGTTGAGCCAGGTTTTGCTGCGCGACACCGTGCGGAATTCAAATGCGATCCCGCGGAACACAAGCGCCAGCAACATCACGATCACCGGGAGATAGAGCGCTGGCATTACGACAGCGTAGGCTTTCGGGAATGCGACCCACAGTCCTCCGCCTCCGAGCACCAACCAGGTCTCATTACCGTCCCAGAATGGCGCGACCGATCGCATCATCTGGTCACGCTCCCTTTCGTTGCGTGCGAAGGGAAACAAAATGCCAATGCCAAGATCAAATCCATCGAGGATGACATACATGACGACGGCAGTGCCGATCAGCGCGGCCCAGATCACCGGGAGATACCATTCCATGGTTTGGCTCCTCGCGATCGCTATAGAATTTCCTAAGTCCGCCCCACCGCGGTGCGCCCGGCCTCATGCGCGGCGGAGATCGGGTTTGCCGAAAAATGCCCGGTCTCCTCGGCTGTCGGCCCGGTTGGACCTTGGGCAATCAAGCGGTTGATGTAGTAGATGCCGAACGAGAACACGACGCCGTAGGCGATGACGAAAAGCACAAGCGTTCCTGCGATGGTGGCACCCGGCACCGGTGAGGTTGCATCGGCGGTGCGCAGTACACCTTGAACGATCCAGGGCTGCCGTCCGGATTCCGTCACGACCCAGCCGGCAATTACGGCCACGAATCCGACCCACCAGCATTGCGCCATAAGCTGTAGATACCAGCGCGTATCGAACAGAGTCCCCCGCCACCACAGGAAGGCGCCAAACAGCGCAGCCGTGATCATGAAGAAACCGATCGCCAGCATGATACGGAAGCCGAAGAACACGATCACAACGGGTGGGCGCTCGGAAGCTGACACGCTATTTAAGCCAGGGAACAAACCGTTCATATGATGCGTGAGGATGAGCGATGAGCCGTGCGGGATGGAGATCGCGAATCGGTTTTCAGCCGTCTTTTCGTCCGGCCAGGCGAAGATGTGAAAATCGCCAGGCTTGCTGCCGTCCCAATGCGCCTCCATCGCCGCTACCTTGATCGGCTGATGTTTAAGCGTGTTGAGTCCATGCTGGTCGCCAAGGAATAGCTGCAGCGGCGCCAGGATCGCGGTTAGTCCGATCGCCATTCGCAACATCGTGCGGCCCTCTTCGATGTATCGACCGGCGATCAAATAGCGAGCGCCGACTGCCAGCACGACAAAACCTGTCGTGAGGTACGCCGCATTGAGCATATGCGCGAAGCGATAGGGGAAACTCGGATTGAAGATCACTGCGAGCCAATCGGCCGGATAAGCGATGCCGCCACGCAGCTCATGGCCGTTCGGGGTCTGCATCCAGCTGTTAGCGGACAAAATCCAGAACGCCGAAATCGCTGTGCCGATCGCGACAATCGCGGCAGAGAGCACGTAGAGCCACGGCGGCACGCGGTTGATGCCGAACAGCAACACGCCGAGGAAGGTCGCCTCCAGAAAAAATGCGCTCAGCACCTCGTACCCGATCAATGGGCCGATGACGTTGCCGACTGCTACCGAGAAACGGCTCCAATTCGTGCCGAATTGATAGGAAAGCACGATTCCCGACACGACCCCCATCGCAAATGAGACCGCAAAAATCTTGGTCCAGAAGCGCATGAGGTGCTGGTAGCGATCATTGCCGCTGCGGATCCACATCGCCCCGAGCGTGGCGATGTAAGCGGAGAGACCGATGGTGAAGCTCGGGAAAATAATGTGGAAGATAATCGTAAACGCGAATTGCAAACGGGCCAGCAGGACAGGATCAAAATCCATGGCGAGCTCCGAGCAAATGGCCTCGTTACAATTACAATATAATCGTGAGCCGTAAAGCGCGGGGACCTGATTGTGTTCCATCGCTGCGCTAAATCGAAGCAGTGATAGCAGGTCGGCGGTATCCACACCGTCCACAATGGCGTCTGACGGGCGCGATCGTCGGCGTTAGGCTTAGGGATCGGGCAGCTGCAGTGGGGGTCGACATGGTCAAGCGGGAAAAGCGGGTA
>DAHUXA010000165.1 GCA_027307405.1 Hyphomicrobiales bacterium
CCAGCGCCAAACAACGATGCAACCCAGTCGCTTGCAAATTCGATCATCGTCGCCCTGCCTCTCGCCGACAGGTCGCGGCCAAAGCTACCGCCGACCTCAACTATGTGCAAACTGGTACCCGACACGTTGGCAAGCAATGCTGCCGTTCGCGGGCTCGACGACTGCTCGAACACCAGATCGTCGCGTTGAAGGCCGAGGGGATTTCGCGGCATGTCGAGCGCAATGTGATCGTAGCTGCCGAGCGAAAGCGCGGCAGCGGCGTCGAGTTGACGCTTGGGCAACTCGGGCTTGAATTCGATCTTGCCGGAGGCGAGCACATTGGTCGACACCGTTACAATCGCCGCGCGCGCCCGCGCGGATCCTTTAGCAGTCACAACCTCGACGCTATTGCGGTCCCATGCAATACGCGTAACAGGAGTCGATAACTGCACCGGCAGACCGGCAGCATATTTTGCAATGAGCGCACCATAGCCTTGTCGGCAGAAAGCATCGTTATCGCGTTCGGGCATGCGGGCAAGATCGCCGGTTGAAACCGAGGCAAGATCTTTGCCGCAAGTATACGGACCAAGCACGAACTCGATTGTTGAACGCCAAGCACCCAAATCGCCGGGCAGTGCCCGTACCGCCGGATCATTCGCTGCGCCCCTCCCCGCATCGACAATGGCGCGGCGCGCGCGCACAAGGGCTGCGACAAAACCTTCAAGCTCCGAATCGCGCGCGCCGCGCGGGCCGACCCGCACGACCTGCCCGCGTGGTGCCCCGTAGATATCGAGTCCGCTATTCGACGGCGGACCGCCGGGCGGATTTCCGTCGGGCCGGTGAATCCAATGCGCACCAAGGTCGAAGGGAATTCCGAAAATTGTCGAGTCGGTGGCGCAGCGACCGCCTAAGCGGCCCGTGGCTTCGAGAAGCACCAAGCGGCGGCCGGCAGCGGAGATTCGACGTGCAGCGGAAATACCCGCTGCGCCGGCACCGATAATCACAACGTCGACATCCGACGTGGTCTGTGCGCGTACGAGCGACGGCGCGGCGATGACAGCCGCGGAAGCGGTGAGGAACGAACGTCGGCTAAGCCCCGACATGGTATCCAAATTCTTTCTGGGCGAGGCAGCAGAATGCCTGAACAGACGACACGCGGCAAATCTTATGGCTAACAATCGGTAATTCCGTGTGAAGTCTTGGGTACCCGTGCGCACGATGAACCAAATTGCAATGACTTCTCACTAAATTCGCGGATTAAAGAGACGTCGCGGGAGGCTAACGCCTCGCGAGGGGAACGTCTTGAGCGCCCAGAACTGGCGCCGAGGGCCGGTCATGAGCTGGATGGTTGATGGGGTCGGGCGCTTTCTAGCCCACTATCTGGAAAAGCCCGTTCAAGGCTATGAACCGTTCACGCCGTCCGATCCGGACGCTTTGCGCGCCACCTTGCGGCCCGGCGACGTACTGCTGGTCGAAGGCAACAACCACATTTCCGGCGTCATCAAATATCTCACCCAGTCCACATGGTCGCATGCTGCGCTGTACGTCGGGCCCATTGGGGACCGTGCAACCGCGGACGGCGAACCGCTGGTGCTGGTCGAGGCCAATATCGGACATGGTGTGGTCGCGGCGCCTTTGTCGAAATATGCACGCTTTCACACACGCATTTGTCGCCCAACTCAGCTGGACGACGACGATCGGGCACGAGTCTGCGCCTATGCGGCCGAGCGCATAGGCTTTGACTACGACCTCAAGAACATCATCGACCTGTTGCGCTATCTTTTTCCGCTTCCGGTGCCGCAACGTTGGCGCCGTCGTATGATTGCGCTCGGCAGCGGACATCCGACGCGCATTATCTGCTCGGCGTTGATCGCTCAGGCATTTGAAACGGTGCGCTATCCAATCCTGCCAAAGATCACGCGGCTCGATAGCGAAGCGGCGCGCCAGGAAATTCTGGAGATTCGCCATTCTTCGCTCTACGCTCCCCGCGATTTCGATATCTCGCCTTATTTTGAGGTGGTGAAGCCGACAATCGTGCGCGGCTTTGACTACAAGGCAATGGCCTGGGCCGACCTGCCCGCCGCGGATGCCGACGAGATCGTCGCTCTCGTGCCCGCAGATGACGAACTTTCGTCGGTAGCATAATCGCCGGCCTTGCCCTGCGCCTCGGCCGGGCTTACCTGTGCCCGCATGATCGAAGCGGCCATCAAAGCGCTTTCGCAAATGTTCGCACCCGCTTTGCGGCGCGTGCTGCTAAAGGCGGTGGGGCTTGCACTGATCCTGATCGTGATCATCGGTATTTTGATGCAACGCTTCCTAGCGGCTTGGGCGGAGGCCGGGGCCAATTGGGCCGAGCAAGCCACCGGCGTAGCGCCGCACGCGGCCTGGTCTGCACTCGCCTGGATCCTGTCCATCATGGCGGGATTGGGCATTATCACCGGCGCGCTGTTTCTCATGCCCGCGGTGACCGCATTCGTCGGCAGTTTCTTCGTTGACGAGATCGCGGACGTTGTCGAACGTGAACACTATCCGGCCGAATCGCCAGGCCGCGGCTTGCCGTTTTTACTTGCGTTGGTTGAAGGCCTAAAGATCGCTGCGCTTGCGCTGCTCGTCTATCTCTGTGCCCTTCCATTCGTATTGTTCGCGGGGCTCGGAATCATTGTTCTTTATCTGGCGAATGCGTACCTGCTTGGCCGTGAATATTTCGAACTCGCCGCGATGCGCTTCCGTCCCCCGCACGAGGCGAAGGTCATGCGCAAGACCAACTCAGTTTATCTTTTCCTGGCGGGCATGTTCATCTCCGCATTCGTGTCGATACCGATCGTCAATCTGGCGACGCCGATCTTCGCCATGGCTTTCATGGTGCACATCCACAAGAGACTGTCAGGCAAGCGGACCGAGCTGATCGAGTGGCCGCGCTGATTATCAGCCCTTCGACCGCAGATCGATAACCCGTTTGGCTTTGCCGAGGGAACGCTCGACGGTGCCGGATTTGACGGTTCGCACCGACGCGGTCACCCCGATCAACGCTTTGATATGGTGAGCGAGATCACGGTCACACGCGGCAAAGACGTCGTTGTCGGCATCGGGCCTCGTCTCCACAATTACGGTGATCTCATCGAGCCGCTCGACGCGGCGAAGTTCAATGACGAAATGGGGCGCCAGCCGCTCGTCCTTGAGAATGATCTCTTCGATCTGGCTCGGGAATACATTGATGCCGCGAACGATCATCATGTCGTCGGAGCGGCCGGTAACCTTCTCCATCCTGCGCATCGAGCGCGCAGTGCCGGGCAGCAGGCGCGAGAGATCGCGGGTGCGATAGCGCACGATCGGCATCGCTTCCTTGGTGAGCGTCGTGAAGACGAGCTCGCCGACTTCACCGTCTGCCAGCGGCTTGCCGGTCGCCGGGTCGATCGTTTCCGGATAAAAATGATCTTCCCAGATATGCGGGCCGTCCTTGCTCTCGATGCACTCACAGGAGACGCCGGGGCCAATGATTTCCGATAGCCCGTAGTTGTCGATGGCGTGCAGGTCAAAAGCGTCCTCGATCTCTTCACGCATGGCATTGGTCCAGGGCTCCGCGCCGCACATTGCAACCTTGAGGGAAGACTGACGCGGATCGACACCTTGAGCGTGACATTCATCGAGAATCGCGAGTAGGTAGCTCGGCGTAACGAAGATGACGTCGGGTTTGAAATCTGCGATCAGGCGTACCTGTCGCTCGGTCATGCCGCCTGATACAGGCACGACTGTCATGCCAAGTCGCTCTGCACCGTAATGAAAGCCAATACCGCCGGTAAACAAGCCGTAGCCGTAGGAGTTCTGCACCAGCATTCCGGGCTGGCAGCCGGCCGCGCGCATGCTGCGGGCCATGAGATCAGCCCAGGTATCGAGATCGCGCCGGCTGTAGCCGACAACAGTTGGTTTTCCGGTGGTGCCGGATGACGCATGCACGCGCAGGACCTGTTCGCGCGGAATAGCGAACATGCCGAACGGATAGTAGCCACGTAGATCGTCTTTGGTAGTGAAGGGAAAATTCTGCAGATCATCCAGCGACTTCAAATCGTCGGGATGTACGCCCGCTTTGTCAAAGGCCTTCTTGTAATGTGCGACCTTGCTGTAGGCATGATTGAGGGTCCATTTCAGCCGCTTAAGCTGAAGTGCCCCAATCTCGTCGCGTGATGCAGTTTCGATCGGATCGAAACTGTCGCGGCGCGGCGTGAGGTTGGCGCCCTTGATCTGTAAACGCGACATACGCTCCCCCGGGCGTGCTTGTTCTCACGCTAGAGTTTTCGCTGCGCGGCGTTCCAGTACTTTTCCAGATTTGCGATCAACGCCGGGCTGAAATGGCAATAGGCCTGCTCACGGCAATAGACCGCCATGTAGCGGCGGAAGGTATCGAGTGGCTCTTCACCGACACGAAAGGCGCGCCGGTTACCGGCGGCACTGACGACTCCTGAGCCCGTGAAATCGTCGACCACCCGCGCAATGGCGTCGTCCATTTGGTCCGGTGGCACAATCAGATCGCAGATCATACGCCCCTCAGGACTATCGCATTCGAAACGGCGACCTATCGTGATCGCCTGGCGTGCCGCCCGTGCGCCCACGAACCGCGTCAGACGCAAGTTGGCAGCACCCGGAATGATGCCTTCTTTGCGTGCAGGCAGCGTCATATAGGCATCGCTTCCTGCGACGACATAGTCCATCGCCAACAAATATTGGCACCCACCGCCGATCGCGAATACATCGACGCCGGCGATCCACGGCTTCTCGTGTGTGCCGCCATATACTTCGTCCGGATTTGCACCGCTCGTCGCTAGACCACGCAAAATCTTGTTCACGATGCCCATGTCGCGGCGAATGTACCAAAGATATGGAATTTTGCCGCGATAGAGGTGCGTGAGATTGATTCCCGCTGAAAAGATCTTGCGACCGCGGTATTTGGGATGATCCACGACGTCACCACGCAAGATACAAATTTCGCTCAACGGATCGAGAATGGCGATGTCGGCTGCCGTCTCCGTGTCGTCGAGAGTGTCGTCGTCTTCGGCATTGAGAAAACGCGGATTGCAGACGGTGACCACCGCGGCCTTACCTCGCCGCTCGATCTTGACCGGACCAAAATCGATTGCGCCGCGCTTTACGAACTCCGCACCCCGTTCGATTGCTTCCGGTTTCGGAAGCAGCATTGATTTACAAAGGTGCATGCCAGCATCGGGAACGGCGAGTACCTGCGAGAGAAAAATGCCCTGGTCGACTTCGACGCCGTCTTTCTCGCTTTGCATCAGCGGGCATTCGGCGTTCACCTCTTTGTGCGTCGGCGTCAGACCGGGGACAAGTTTGGCTGCGTCAAAGACGAGATCGTCCACGCGTACGTATTTGGCGAGGTTTTTCGTGAGTTTGTCGTAAACGGTCTGCGCGTGTCGCTGAAGGAAATTCTCCCGCGCACGACGGCAATCCCGAAGGATGAGTTCTGCTGCTGATTTTTGTTCAGCGGTACGCTTGGACTTATTCGGCAGCTTTGCGAGCAGATTGGCGCCACCGCGCCAGTATTTCGTGCCCGCTGCAGAGTCGCGCTTGAAATTCCCGCTGACACGAAAGCCCATCTTCTGCCAGGCTACGGCCCATCTGATTGGAAGGCCCGCCTGCTCAAAATAGATTTTTGGATCGGCGTGATCGACGGGTTTGCTTTTGCCGCTGCCTTCCATACGCACTCTCCCGGCACAACTCTCTTATACAACCGTTTTTCCCGGCCATTGGCATAAGTCGCTGATAATGCATTTTTCGCACAGCGGCTTGCGCGCCACGCAAGTGTAACGCCCGTGCAGAATAAGCCAATGGTGCGCGTAGCGCTTGTATTGCGCTGGCACCACCTGTTCCAATTTGGTTTCGACCTCGAACGGTGTTCTGCCGGTAGCGATGCCGGTGCGGTTGCCAACACGGAAAATATGCGTGTCGACCGCAATCGTCGGCTCGCCGAAGGCAATATTGAGCACGACATTAGCGGTCTTGCGGCCCACTCCGGGGAGCGCCTCCAATGCTTCGCGCGAGCGTGGTACTTGCCCGCCATGCTCGGCGATGAGCTTCTGCGACAATGCCACCACGTTCTTGGCCTTGGTGCGGAAAAGACCGATGGTCTTGACCAATTCGCGGACGCGGGCTTCCCCGAGCGCGACCATCTTCTGCGGTGTGTCGGCAAGCGCGAACAGCGCAGGCGTCGCCTTGTTGACGCCCGCGTCGGTCGCCTGGGCTGAGAGCACAACCGCAACCAGCAAGGTAAATGCATTGATATGCTGGAGTTCGCCCTTTGGCTCCGGATTGGCTGACTTGAAGCGGCGAAACGCCTCTTCGATCTGCGCTGTCGTCCATTGCGGCAGCGCGCCCACGGCGGCCTTGATATCGGCAGCCACACGCTTGCGCACCGGCTTCACCGTGACGCGCTTCGCTTTCCGTTTACGCAATTTCGTCGACGCCTTACGGGCAGGTTTTTTCGCCATGATTTCGGTATACTGAGAGCGACCATGGCCGACAACGTAGACGATCTCGAACCCACCATCTTTTCAGCGACGCTGACGCCACACCGCTCGCTCGGGCGCGTGGGTTTTCTGATTCTGATGGTGCTGTTCGGCGGAATAAGTTTCGTCACCGGCATGCTATTTTTAGTGATCGGGGCCTGGCCGGTGTTGGGTTTTTTCGGTCTCGACGTGCTGCTGTTGTATTGGGCGTTCCGGCTCAACTACCGGCACGCCGACGCCTACGAGCAGGTGACGGTTACGCCGTCTACACTCAAGGTTCGCAAAGTGAGCCACCTTGGCCAAGCGCGCGAATGGGTGCTCAATCCGCGCTGGGTCAGACTCGACAAGATCGAACTGGAAGACTTCGGGATCGACCGGCTTTTTCTGATTTCGCGCGGGAGAAAGCTGACGATTGCGAGCTTTCTGGGACCGGACGAGAAGGCGAGTTTCGCCAAGGAACTTGGAAACGCGCTGAGCGAGGCCCGGCGTGGACCGACACGAACGGCATTTGACTAGCCAGAAATCGGGTGGTTCGACTGTCGCGACAGCCCTAAATAGCAGCCATGACCATGACCCTAAAAAAATCGGCCTTGACCGACCGTTTCCCCGAGTTCGCACAGCTCCCAACCGCCGCGGCAGACTACGACATCGTGCGACGCGCGATTGCCCATATCCGTGGAAACTGGCGTGCCCAGCCGGCGATCGACGTAATTGCAAACGCGGTCGGCGTGTCTGCAACCGATCTGCATCATCTGTTCCGCCGTTGGTGCGGACTTACGCCGAAGGCCTTCCTGCAAGCACTGACGCTCAATCACGCGCGCGACTTGCTGCGCTCCTCGGCGAGTGTCCTTGATACTGCCTATGAGGTCGGCTTGTCCGGACCCGGCCGGCTGCACGACCTGTTCGTCACTCACGAGGCGATGTCGCCGGGTGAATGGAAAGCGGGCGGTGAAGGCCTGATCATCACTTATGGATTCCATCCCTGCCCATTCGGTATGGCGTTGGTGATGACCACGCCGCGCGGGCTGGCCGGTCTCGCACTCGCCGATACCGGCAAGGAACGCGCGGCACTTAAAGACATGCGAGCGCGGTGGCCGAAAGCGCGCTACGTGGAAGACTTCGCAGCGACCGCGGCAACTGCCCGGCGCATCTTTGATCCAGCGCTGTGGCGCAAGAACCAGCCGCTACGCGTTGTTCTGATCGGTACTGATTTCGAGGTCCGCGTCTGGGAAAAACTGCTCGACATTCCGATGGGTAAGCT
>DAHUXA010000166.1 GCA_027307405.1 Hyphomicrobiales bacterium
AGGTCGAATACGAGGGATTGCCCTGCAATGTCGATCCGCTCAAAGCTATGTCGCCTGACGCGCCGGTGATCCGAGAGGACATCAAAGACAAGAAAGAAGGCGCGCACGGCCCGCGCAAACACTACAACCATGTCTTCAACTGGCAGGCCGGCAACAAAGCCGCGGCCGATGCGGCTTTCGCCAAAGCCGACGTGACCATCAAGGAGATGATCGTTTACCCGCGTGTGCATCCGTGTCCGCTGGAAACCTGTCAGTGTGTTGCCTCGTTCGACAAGATCAAGGGCGAACTCACCCTATGGGGCACATTCCAGGCGCCGCACGTGATCCGTACGGTGGGATCGCTGATCTCGAAAATTCCCGAGCACAAGATCCACGTCATCGCCCCCGACATTGGTGGCGGCTTCGGCAACAAGGTCGGCGCCTATCCGGGCTACATCTGTGCGATCGTGGCGTCGATCGTGACCGGTCGCCCGGTGAAATGGGTCGAGGACCGCATCGAAAATCTGTCGACCACCGCGTTCGCGCGCGATTTCTACATGGAGACAGAAATTGCCGCCACCAAGGATGGCAAGGTGACCGGGTTGCGCTGCAATACCATCGCCGATCACGGCGCTTTCGACGCCTGCGCCAACGCCACCAAATGGCCGGCTGGCCTGTTCAGCATCATCAGCGGCTCCTATGACATTCCGGCCGCGCATGTGTCGGTGGACGGCGTCTACACCAACAAGGCGCCGGGCGGCGTCGCCTACCGCTGCTCATTCCGTGTCACCGAGGCGGCTTACGCCATCGAGCGCGCCATGGACATCATGGCGCAGAAGCTCGGCATGGACCCGGTCGAGTTCCGGATGAAAAACCTGATCAGGCGCGAGCAGTTTCCGTACACTTCCGCGTTCGGCTGGGTTTACGATTCTGGCGACTATCAGACCGCGCTCAGCAAGGCTGTGGAGACAGTCGGCTACAAGAAGCTGCGCGCGGAGCAAAAGAAGCAGCAGGAAGCGTTCAAGCGCGGCGACACGCGTGAATTGATGGGCATCGGTGTCGCCTTCTTCACCGAGATCGTCGGCGCTGGTCCGTCGCGCAATTGCGACATTCTCGGCATCGCCATGTTCGACTCCGCCGAAATTCGCATCCATCCGACCGGCAGCGGCATCTGCCGGCTTGGCACCAAGTCGCAAGGGCAGGGCCACGAGACGACCTACGCCCAGATCGTCGCAACCGAACTGGGAATTGCTGCCGACAACATCATGGTCGAAGAGGGCAACACCGACACAGCGCCTTACGGTCTCGGCACCTACGGCTCGCGGTCAACGCCAGTCTCCGGCGCCGCGACCGCCATGGCCTGTCGCAAGATCAAAGCCAAGGCGCAAATGATTGCCGCCTACATGCTCGAAGTGCACGACGACGATCTTGAATGGGACGTCGACCGCTTCCGGGTGAAGGGAAATCCGGAACGTTTCAAAACCATGACCGAACTCGCCTGGGCGGCATATCACGAAGTGCCGCCCGGCATGGAGCCTGGCCTGGAGGCGGTAGATTATTACGACCCGCCCAATTTCACCTTTCCGTTCGGCGCCTATATCTGCGTGGTCGATGTGGACGTTGATACCGGCTCGACCAAGGTGCGGCGCTTCTATGCGCTCGACGATTGCGGCACTCGTATCAATCCGATGATCATCGAGGGCCAGATCCACGGCGGCCTGACTGAAGCCTTCGGGATCGCCATGGGCCAGGAGATCCATTACGACGACGACGGCAACGTGACCACAGCATCATTGATGGACTACTTCTTGCCGACGGCAGTCGAGACCCCGAAATGGGAAACCGACTGGACCACGACGCCGTCACCACACCATCCGATTGGCGCTAAAGGTGTGGGCGAGAGTCCGAATGTCGGCGGCGTGCCGTGCTTTTCCAACGCTGTGAACGACGCATTTGGCTTCCTGGGTTCGACCAACATCCCGATGCCGCACGATAATTGGCGCACCTGGATGGCGGCGGACAAACTTGGCCTGCATCCGTGAGGTTGTCGGCCAATCGGGCTTGAGCGGCGCCGGTGCAATTCCGGCGCCGTATTGCCATATAATGGAGTGCATGAGCCTGAACCGCGACGATATCTCAGACCGGCTGGCCGCCGTTGGTTATATCGCGGACCGCGATCTCGCGACCGCGCTGTGGCTGATGGATTTTCTGAAGCGTCCGTTGCTGCTTGAGGGCGAGGCGGGCGTCGGCAAGACCGAAGTGGCGAAGGCGCTCGCCGCGGTGCATGGGGCTGAGCTGATTCGCCTGCAGTGCTACGAGGGGCTGGATCAGAACGCCGCTCTCTACGAGTGGAACTACCAACGCCAACTCCTCGCCATCAAAACGCGTGAGGGAGCGGGCGTAAATGCCGACGCTATCGAAGAGCATATATTTTCCGAACGTTATTTGCTGGAGCGGCCTTTGCTCGCGGCGATCCGTCGCGAAAAACCTCCGGTGCTTCTTGTCGATGAAGTGGATCGCGCCGACGAAGAGTTCGAAGCCTTCCTGCTCGAGCTGTTGTCCGATTTCCAGGTCAGCATCCCGGAGCTCGGCACCATCAGGGCAACTTCGATCCCGCGCGTCGTCCTGACGTCGAACGGGACGCGCGAATTGTCCGACGCATTGCGTCGGCGCTGCCTCTATCATTACGTCGATTTCCCCGACGTCGATCGCGAAGCCAAGATCATAATCACTCGCACGCCGGGTATTGACATTGCGCTTGCGTTGCAGATTGCGCGCATGGTCGCGAGCGTGCGTAGAGAAGATCTGCGCAAGGTTCCTGGCGTTGCCGAAACGCTCGATTGGGCGGCGACGCTGGCAGGTCTTGACCTCCATGATCTACGGCAGGAGCCGGAAGTGGTGCACGAAACCATGCTTTGTTTGCTCAAGACGCGCGAAGACCGCAGCCGCCTCACGCGCGAAGTGACGGAACGGCTGCTCGGCAAAGTTGCCTAAGCGGCGAGGTGCCGATGATGTCAGTTGCGGCGGTCAACACTTCCGGGGACGGCATCGGTGCGCCGACGCGCCTGCGGCTGGCTGCTTTTGCACGGACGCTTCGCGACAACGGTTTCAAGGTTGGCTTGGCCGAGACAGGGGACGCGCTCGAGATACTCGCTGCGCCTTTGGCGACGCGGCCGTCCACGCTGAAGCCGGCCCTACGCTCGCTGTTTTGTGCGACGCATTCCGATTGGGAGCGCTTCGACGAGATTTTCGACGCATTCTGGCAAGGCCGGGGGGTTGGTCGGGCACGCACGCTTGCGGGTACGGCGCTGCAAAGCCAGGCACCGGCTCGGCATCTCAAGGATGTGGGGCCGCGCGCTGGAACGCCGGGACTTCCCGCTCATGTCGAGCGGCGCAACGATGGCGGCGACAGTCCCGGCGACGGCCGCGGTAAACGCGAAGGCGCCTCGCGCTTCGAAAATCTGGCCAGCACCGATCTACGCAGCATCGTCGATCCCGACGACATTGCGCAGGCGCATGCGCTAGCCGCGCGGCTTTCGCGCGTGATGCGCGCGCGGCTGGTTCGGCGCGAACGTGTGCGCCGGCGCGGACGTCGCCTTGATTTGCGTCGGACCATTCACAAGAACGTCTCACATGGCGGGACGCTGCTGGATCTCGCCTGGCGCCGCCGCAGGATCAAACCGCTGCGGCTTGTGTTCCTGCTCGATGCCTCAGGTTCCATGAGCCTCTACACGGCGTTCTTCGTACGCTTCCTGCACGGCGTCGTCGACGCGTTTCGCGAATCTGAAGCCTTCGTCTTCCACACGCGTCTCGCCCATGTGTCGATGTCGCTACGTGACCGCGACGTGACGCGCGCAGTGGACAAACTATCGCTCATGGCGCAAGGCATCGGCGGCGGCACCAAGATCGGGGAGAGCCTCGCTACATTCAATCGATGGCATGCGCGCCGCGTGATCAATTCGCGGACTGCAGTGATGATCGTCTCTGATGGTTACGACACCGGCACGCCCGAACAGTTGGGCGAGGAAATGCGGCGGCTGCGCCGTCGCTGCCGGCGTATTATCTGGCTCAATCCACTGATCGGCTGGCGCGATTACAGTCCGCAAGCGCGCGGCATGCAGGCAGCGCTGCCCTATATCGATCTGTTCGCTCCGGCCCATAATCTCGAAAGCCTTGCGGCCCTCGAGCCTTATCTTGCGAGGATATGAGTGCATGGATCATGCTTCCGACATTCTCCGCATCATCTCGGCACGCAAAGCAGCGGGAGAGCCTTTCGCGCTTGCCACCGTCGTGCGCACAGTGGCGGCGACCGCGGCCAAGGCGGGCGCAAAGGCGGTGATCTTGCCGGATGGCACCATATCCGAGGGGTGGGTTGGCGGCGGCTGTGCCCGTGCGGCGGTTCTCAAGGCGGCCAAAGATGCCCTCGCGGACGGAAAATCGCGTCTCGTTTCTGTGCAGCCCCCCGACGTGCTGGATCAGCAGGGCCACGCCCCAGGCGAGGAGCAGGGTGGCGTTCGCTTTGCCAAAAACCTGTGCCCGAGCCAGGGCACAATGGACATTTTCGTGGAGCCGGTCTTGCCGCGATCTCAAATCATCATTTGCGGGTCGAGCCCCGTTGCCGTTGCCATCGCCGATTTCGCTAAACGTGCCGGATTCAGCGTAACGGCCAGCGCGCCGGCTGACGAGCAAGCTTCTTTCGGCGACATCGATCGGCGTATCGAGGGATATGCCCTTCCGGTCGACGAGCCGGGCGCCCGCTATATCGTCATCTCAACGCAGGGTCGCGGCGATGAAGCTGCCCTGCTTGCGGCGCTCGCGGTCAACGCCGATTACATAGCATTCGTCGGCAGCCGCAAGAAAGCCGAATCCCTGAAGGCTTCACTATCCAAGCGCGGAATTTCCGACGAGCGTCTGGCCAAGCTCAAGGCACCTGCTGGTCTCGATCTTGGTGCGATCACTCCGGAGGAAATTGCTATCTCAATTTTGGCGGAAATAGTCGCCGTGCAGCGCCGCAAGCATTCACGTGGCTCGCCAACGGCCGCGTAACGCTCTTTTCATTGCACAAAGCGGACCTAGCGCGGTGTATTCGCCGCAGAACTCGCCAACTGCACATGGAACTTTGCCATTGCAGTTGCTCGATCCAAGCATCATATGCTGAGGGAGCATGTCTGTGTCACAGCCACCGTTTCCAATTGCGGCAGTGTGGTGGTGTTGGAGTGAAACTAGTGCGTGGCTTTGCTAGCCTACTTGCCTATCTTGTCGGTGTTTCGGCAAACAACAGCATCGGGGTCGCCGGTCTGATGGCACTACAGTCACCCATTGAACGAAGGCCATCTGCACCAACCGCTGCGGTCGAATCGCATACAGAGCGTCTCGCTAAGCCAGCTAAGCAAACATTAGTCGCTCAAAAGAAGGCGCGTCCCGATCAGAAGCACACGCTAGTGCATGTAACTCCTAAGCGTACGCACGAAGCGCCAACCATACCCGCAGGCGACGCATACGGATACGCACAAGAACCGCGCCGTCTCGATTGGAGCCCGTTTCCTATTTTCGGCCGTTAGACTTGCATGGCAATCTTGGTGATGCCGATGAAACCCGTTATGCGGTTGGTGCTTGCAGTCGCCGTCTCGGCAGCGACGCTCTATTTCAATGTTCCGGTTAGCCGAGCCTTTGCGGATGCACCTTGGTGCGCAGTCACTGACGGTGGGACTGGCAACATGTACTGGGACTGCCAGTATCGCTCGATCGAAGAATGTCGGCCTAATGTGTTGGCAGGCAATCGTGGCTGGTGCAATCCGAACCCGTACTTTGTCGCCAATCCTATAGAACATAGACGCTCAGCCAAGCGCCGCGCTCGCTCGCAGTAGCAGCGTCACCGGACATGTCGTCATGTCCGCTAGGGCACGAAGTGGACATCCAGTTGGCGCCGCGCAGGCTCATCCCCCGAATTGGCGCGCCGCTAGAACAGCATTCAATCCGCCAAAGGCGAAGGAATTGCTCAAGATCACGCGGACGGGCATGCGCCGCGCTTCATTCGGGACGTAGTCGAGGTCGCAGTCTGGGTCCGCCCCGAGGTAATTCATGGTCGGCGGAACGATACCATCACGAATTGCCATGATGGCGGCGACAAATTCCAGCGCGCCCGCGGCGCCAAGCGTATGACCAACAACGGATTTCGTGGAGGATACGGCAAGTTGCCGCGCATGGGCGCCGAAACTCCGATGCAAAGCCACCGTTTCGGCATAATCGTTGGCAGTAGTGCCCGTTCCATGAGCGTTGACATAATCAATCATATTTGGAGACAGAGCTGCATCGGCCAGCGTCGCAGTGATGGCGCGCGCCATTCCGTTTGCGTCGGGAGCGGTTAGATCTTTCGAGTCGGCGCTCATTCCGAATCCGATGATCTCAGCCAAGATATCCGCGTCCCTGCTGCGCGCGTGATCCAGGGCCTCAAGCACCACCACGGCAGCTCCTTCGCCGATCACCATTCCCTTTCGGTCCATCGAGAATGGCCGGCAGGTGTCGGGCGACATGATGCGCATGGCTTCCCAGCCCTTCATTGCGCCGAAGGTAATGCTCGCCTCGGTGCCGCCGGTCACGGCACAGGTTACACTGCCGCTTCGCACCATATGGAATGCCTGGCCGATGGCATGCGTTGCCGACGCGCAAGCAGATGAGACCGCGAAAGTCGGACCTTTGATGCCGCAGTACAACGAGACCTGGCTTGCCGGCGCGCTGATCATGGCCTTGGGGATGGTCAGGGGATGTAGGCGCGCGGCGCCTTCCGAATAGAGACGGTGGAAGCTTTCATCGATGGTCGTATGCCCGCCCGATCCAGTTCCGATGATCGCGGCAGTTCGCTCGGCAAGCTCGCCACGCATCACAAGTCCCGATTGGCTCACTGCTTGCCGCGCAGCAACGATGGCGAATTGCGAAACTCGGTCAAGAACCAGGACCTGCGATGATTCAAAATGGGCCTCCGGATCAAAACTTTTAACTTCGCCGACAAGCTTGCCGCTGGCCTGCGCAGCGTTGCCGAGAGTTGGCAGTGCGAAGGCTGGCCGGCCCGCAATCAAAGCATCCCAATAATCCTGCGTCGATTGCCCGACAGATGAGACAACGCCGAGGCCGGTAATAACAACCCTGTTCAATTCAATTTTACTTTAGCAGCGACAAGCTGATCAACCGCTTGAATGAGATCCGCCACGGTCTTGCTTTCAATATCCATATTCGCGTTGAGTGGAATCTGTATATTGAATTTTTCCTCAATATCAAAAACCAATGAAACCACTTCCATAGAGTCCAGTCCTAGATTGTTGAGCGATTCCGACAAGTGAAACCCGCCGCTCGTGTGGCTAGTTCTATCCGTGATCATTTCGACAATTTCATCAGCAGCACTCATAACTATGTTTTTCTCCATTATCCGATATTCCTCAGATGAACTCCGGGACGGCGTCGACGATAGCAGGTGGCGGGATTCCCGGGAAGCCAAAGGCGGCCTTTGCAGCCTCTGTTATTGAGGGACAAGCAGACTTAACGTCGCATGGCCGTTAATGGCCCCAAATCCGAGTTTAATGGTGTGAAGATTGATGCCTGGAGGTAATTCAGCGCTGCTTCGTCCGGCGCCGCGTGATCCCTTTCGGATTCATTGCTATGGAGACTTGGGGCGACCGCGGAGGACTACCACGTGCGTCTGTTGTCCAAGCTGCTTCAGCGCTTCATCCGCGAGGGCACGCTGCGAGTCCGCGACGCCGACGAGATC
>DAHUXA010000167.1 GCA_027307405.1 Hyphomicrobiales bacterium
CTTCGGGTTCGTCGAAGTCGGCACCATCACGCCGCGGGCGCAAACCGGCAATCCAAGACCGCGCCTGTTTCGGCTTGACGCGGACCAGGGTGTGATCAACCGGCTCGGCTTTAACAACGATGGCGCCGCCGCGGTTCACGCACGGCTCGCTGCGCGTCGCAACGCTGGCGGAATCGTGGGCGTCAATATTGGCGCCAATCGCGACTCACCGGATCGGACCGAGGACTACGCCCGGCTGATCGAAACTTTCTCAACCGTCGCCAGCTATTTCACCGTCAACGTCTCGTCGCCGAACACACCTGGCCTGCGCGACCTGCAACAGGGGAAGGCGCTGGACGATCTGCTCGCCCGCGTCATCGACGCGCGCGAAAAAATCCGTCAGCGCGCGGGCCTGACACCGGTGCTTCTCAAGATCGCGCCCGATCTCACGCTGCCGGACCTCGACGACGTGGTCGGCGTCGCCCGCAAGCGTGGCATCGATGGCATGATTGTCGGCAACACCACGATCTCGCGGCCCGGCTCGCTGCGCGAGCGCGACAGAGCGCGCGAGCAGGGTGGGCTATCCGGCCGGCCGTTGTTCAAGCTTGCAACCCGGATGCTGGCAGAAACTTTCGTGCGCGCGGAAAACGCCTTCCCATTGATCGGGGTTGGCGGCATCGACTCCGGCGCGACCGCGATCGCCAAGATCAAGGCCGGCGCTACGCTGCTACAGCTTTACACGGCGCTGGTTTATCGCGGGATCGGCGTCGTCTCGGAGATCAAGTCGGATCTCACCGCAGCGCTCAGGCGCGGTCACCGCAACTCGCTGGCGTCAATGGTCGGCGTCGACGCGGCCGCGATCACGGCTGAAAGCTGGCCGGGCTAGCGTCCCCGCGGCGCATTGAACAGGCGCATGAGAAGCCAGATCGGGATGACGATCACGGCCCCGAGCAGGAAATAGCGCCACAACCAGCGGAACGCATCGAACCCCATGTTCCAGATCGAGCGGATCAGCCGCTCGATGCTGTGTATAATGTCAAATGGGTCGAGGCCGAGCGCCGAGAGGATCACGCCGACCAGGATCGATAACAGAACGAGGCGTCCCAGCACCGCGAGCGGCGTGCCGCCGAAAACCTTCGTCATGGTTTCGTTGCTCATACCTGTTCATCCTCTCTGCGCGGCCATGCTAGCACGCGCGCGGGTTACAGATATGCCCTAAAATCGCTGCAGCCAAGAACCAGGGTCTCAAGCCTTGCATCCGCAGCCGATTCATCTGTCATCGGGCAATCTCATCGCCGACCGCCGCCTTGAATGGGCGCGCGATCGTGAAGCCAAAGGCGATCTTGCCGGCGCCGCTGATCTGCTGACGCAAGCGCTCGAGCTGGCGCCGGCTTATGCCTCGGCCTGGTTCATGCTTGGTGAGCTTCGTGAAAAGCTTGGCGATCGCAGCGCCGCCATTGCGGCTTTCGAGCAGGCAAGGGAAGCCGACCCGCAGGACCGCCACGGCGCCGCCCTGCATCTTATTCGTCTTGGCGTTGCGTCCGCGGGAGCCATGCCGGAAGGCTACGTGCGGGCACTCTTTGACGGCTATGCGCCTGATTTCGACCGGGCGCTGATGGAGGGCCTCAACTACCGTGCGCCTGAGCTCCTGTTCCGCGCTGTTGAAGCCACGCATCCCGGACGGCGGATGAAATTCGGCTCGGTGCTCGATCTCGGTTGCGGCACCGGGCTTGCCGCTTTGCCGTTCCGCCCGTTCAGCGATTGGATGGTGGGTGTCGATCTGTCGCCCGCCATGCTCGCGCAAGCGCGCGCCAAGGGCCTTTACGATCGGCTGATCGAAAGCGAAGTGCTGGCTTTTCTCGCCGATGAGGCAAAAATCAAGGCGCGCTACCATCTTGTCCTTGCCGCTGACGTCTTCACGTATCTCGATGACCTCGCGCCGGTGCTCGAAGCGATTGCGCAGGTGCTGGCAACGCCGGGCCAGCTCGCCTTTAGTGTCGAGACGCATGAGGGCGACGGGGTCACCTTGCGCGAAACCCTGCGTTACGCTCACGGTAAGGCGCATGTGCAAGGCGCTTTGGCCGCCGCCGGATTGAAGCCAATCAGCCTCGAATTTGCCTCTACTCGCGCTGAAAAGGGTGTGCCGGTCCCTGGGCTGATCGTGGTGGCCGGGGGCGCCTGAACAAGATCATGCGCAAACACATGACATCGATGGAACCCGCGCGCGATCTCTTCGATACCACGCCGCAGCTACCGGAGATTTTTGCGCGCTGGTTCGCCGGCCGTGGCTGGCAACCGCGCGCGCATCAGCTCGAACTGCTGGCAAAGGCCAATGCCGGCCGCTCGGCTCTGTTGATCGCGCCCACCGGCGGCGGCAAGACGCTTGCGGGATTTCTGCCGACCCTGGTTGAGCTGAGCGAGCGGGGTATTCGTCCACGCAATCTGAAGTCGACCGGGCGGGCGCTGATGCGTTCGCAGGGCCTGCACACACTTTACATCTCGCCATTGAAGGCGCTTGCCGTCGATATTGCGCGCAATCTGGAAATTCCTGTGCATGAAATGGGGCTACCGGTGCGTATAGAAACGCGCACCGGCGACACGCCCGCATCCAAACGTCAGCGCCAGCGTCGCGATCCGCCTGATATTCTGCTCACGACGCCCGAGCAGCTTGCGCTCCTGCTCGCAAGCGCCGATGCGCCTTACATGTTCGGCACGCTCAAGCGTGTCATCCTCGACGAACTACATTCTCTTATCACATCGAAGCGCGGTGACTTGCTGTCGCTCGGCCTTGCGCGCCTCTTTGTGCTGGCGCCACGCCTCGCCACGATCGGACTCTCCGCGACGGTCGCCGAGCCTGAAGAGCTGTGCCGTTTTTTGGTGCCGCAGCCGCCGCGTGGCGAGGCGCATGCCGATCTGGTGACGGCGCAAGCCGGAGCGCAGCCGATCGTGACGATGCTCGACACCGAAGAGCATCTGCCCTGGGCCGGCCACTCCGCGCGCCACGCGCTCGGCGAAATCTACGCACATATCAAGACGCACAAGACCACGCTGGTGTTCGTCAATACGCGCAGTCAGGCGGAATTTCTTTTTCAGGAACTGTGGCGTGCGAATGACGACAATCTCGCCATCGCCTTGCATCACGGTTCGCTCGATGTCGCGCAACGGCGTCGCGTTGAAGATGCGATGGCGAACGGCAAGTTGCGTGCTGTGGTGTGCACGTCGTCTCTGGATCTTGGGGTGGACTGGGGTGATGTCGACCTGGTGATCAATGTCGGTGCCCCCAAAGGTTGCTCGCGGCTCTTGCAGCGGATTGGACGTTCGAACCACCGGCTCGATGAGCCGTCTGAAGCCGTTCTGGTGCCGGCCAATCGCTTCGAGGTGCTGGAGTGCCGGGCCGCTATCGATGCGGTGGCTGAAAATGCGCAGGACACGCCGCCGCTGCGCACCGGTGCGCTCGACGTCCTGGCGCAGCACATTCTGGGCCGCGCCTGTGGCGAACCATTCATAGCCGACGAGCTTTATGCCGAAATCTGTTCCGCTGCGCCATATGCCACGCTCACCCGCGCGGACTTCGACGCTACGGTCGATTTCGTTGCCACTGGCGGCTACGCGCTGAAGGCATATGAGCGTTTCGCCAAGATCAGGCTGGGGAAAGACGGGCGCTGGCGCATCACGCATCCGCGCGTGGCGCAGCGCTACCGCATGAATGTCGGCACTATCGTCGAGGCCGACATGATCAAGGTGCGGTTGGTGCGCTCGCGCCGCAGCGGGGCCGTTGTTCCGCGCGGCGGACGGCTGCTCGGCGAGGTTGAGGAATATTTTATTGAGACGTTGAGAGTTGGCGATACGTTTGTGTTTGCCGGCGAGATTCTAAAATACGAAGCATTGGTCGAAGACGAAGTTTACGTCTCGCGCTCGGACGCTACCGATCCCAAAGTGCCGGCTTACGAGGGCGGGAAATTTCCGCTCTCGACTTACCTCGCGGCGCGTGTGCGCGCGCTGCTGGCAAAGCCCGATGCCTGGCGCGCGCTTCCGGACCAGGTGCGCGAATGGCTGGAAATCCAGCAATGGCGCTCGATGCTGCCGAAGGCTGGCGATCTGTTGGTCGAAACTTTCCCGCGCGCCGCCAAATACTATCTCGTTTGCTATCCGTTCGAAGGCCGCCTGGCCCATCAGACGCTCGGCATGCTGCTGACCCGGCGCCTCGAACGGGCACGCCTGCGGCCGCTCGGCTTTGTCGCCAATGAGTATGCATTGGCGGTTTGGGGGCTTGGCGATGTCGCCTTGCGTATCGCGCGCGGCGATTTATCGCTCGCCCAGCTGTTCGATGAAGACATGCTCGGCGACGATCTGGAAGAGTGGCTCGCGGAATCGGCGCTGATGAAGCGCACGTTTCGCAGTTGCGCCATCATCGCCGGACTGATCGAGAAGCGCTTCCCCGGCGAGGAAAAATCGCGCCGCCAGCTCACGATCTCCACCGACCTCGTCTATGACGTGCTGCGCAAGCATCAGCCGGACCACATCCTTTTGCGTGCCGCGCGTGCCGATGCGGCAACAGGTCTCCTCGACATCAAGCGCCTCGGTGAAATGCTCTCGCGCATCAGGGGGCGAATCGTTCATAAAGCGCTCGACCATGTCTCGCCGCTGTCGGTTCCGGTTCTGCTCGAGATCGGCCGCGAGACTGTCTATGGCGAGGCCTCGGATATGCTTTTGGCCGAGGCGGCTGACGAACTGATCAAGGAAGCGATGCGGTGAGCCAGGCGGCACGAAATTTGGCGGAGAGCGAGGGCAATCTCATTGTGCTCGCCGGGGTTCCACTTCTCGCCGACCCGCGAGGTGGGCTGTACTGGCACGAGCACGGTCTCCTGGCGGTCGCCGATCTTCACCTGGAGAAAGGCTCGAGTTTTGCCGCGCGTGGGCAATTGCTCCCGCCCTACGACACCGCGAGCACGCTGGCTCGTCTGTCGCATCTGATTGCGGATTACAGGCCGCGTTGTGTCGTGGCACTCGGCGACAGTTTTCACGACGGCGGCGGCCCGGCGCGGCTTGGCGATGACGATCGCGAAGGCTTGCGCAGCATGCAGCGCGGCCGCGAGTGGATCTGGCTCACCGGCAATCACGATCCCGAACCCGCGGACGGTATCGGGGGCACGTTTACCGACAGCCTGACCTTGGGTCCTTTGACCTTCCGTCACCTGCCGAGCGACACACCGGGTGAAGTCAGCGGTCATCTGCATCCGGTCGCGCGTATTTCACACCGCGGTCGCGCAGTCAGCCGGCGCTGTTTTGCTGCGGACAAGACTCGCATGGTCATGCCGGCCTTCGGCGCATTCACCGGCGGCCTCAACGTGCGCGATGCCGCCTTCGCCGATCTTTTCGGCACGCTCGCCTTCACCGCGCATTTGCTCGGTGACGGCCGGCTCTATTCATTTGCCGCAAAGCGCTGTTTGCCGGATTAGCCCCTCGTCCGCCTTCGCGGGGTATGACAGGGAGAGTCTGGGGCGCCGAATGTGCGGCTAATCCCGCGCGAAGATGACGCTGGCGAACCACCCGATAACGAGCGCCATCAGCGCGGTTGCCATCCCGTACAGCAAACCATAGTCGCGCGCGGCGTCGGCGACGTATTGCTCAAAGCCGGTTTTGATCACTTCCAGAGCCGAGCTCGTACGGGCGACCAAAACGCCGCCGGTGAACAGCTTGACGTCGATACTATAGGTTCCGGTTGGCACCGCCGCGGGCATCGGGATTGCGGCGCGGAATACTGTGGGCGTGAGGAAGGTCACCGCAGTCCCGGATTCGCGATAGAGGCCCTGTCGCGTCTGCAGGCGCACGAAGGCGCGCCGGAATGGCTCGTCACGTACCGTGTCGGCGACGTCACCGCCGATACGCTGCGGCAACAGGAAATTGTCGAGGCCGACCTGCAAGCGTCGCAACGTGTCCTGACTGGCGATATTGCTGACCGGACGGTTGCTCAGCACGGCGAGGTAAGAAGGCGCTCCCACGAATTCGCGCGAGTCGGCGTTTACCCAGATACCCAGCATGCGCTCTTTGCGCCGCGTACGGATTGTTTGGCGCGGGCCGCTTACGGTGACCACCAGATCGTAGGGTGGGCGCAGCGGACTGGTTGTCGGGTCTGGCTCGATGGTGCCGAACAGCACCAGCTCTTCCCCAACGAAGTTCGACGTCACCGCGACGCGATGGTTCGACAGAGAAACCACCAGCCGCTCGGCGGCGGCCGGTCCGGCGCCGCAAGCCATGACGATAAACGCGAGGGTGATTGCGAGCCGCCGCATTCATCCACCCATGACGTAACGAAGCGAATAGAGATCGTCGGGCTTCACGACGAGTTCGTATGCGAACCTGCAGCCCACCGCGAAAACCAGAAGGCCCAGCAACAGCCGCAGCCGTTCGCCGCGCATCCTCTGACCGGTGCGCGCGCCGAACTGTGCGCCGATGACGCCGCCGATCATTAGGATCAGCGCCAGCACGGCGTCCACCAGATGGTTGGTGGCTGCGTGCATCACCGTTGCCGACGCCATGGTGACCAGCGTGAGGACCATCGACGTGCCGATGACAGTCGCGGTCGGCACCCGGAGGAAATAGATCAGCATCGGAACCAGCAGGAAGCCGCCGCCTATGCCCATGATTGCGCCGACAAATCCGATAACGAATCCGATTGCCCAGACCGGGATTGCCGACACGTAGATTTTCGAGCGCTTGAACCGCAGCTTGAACGGCAGTCCGTGCAGCCACGTGTGGCTGCCCGGCCGCCGCAACGTTGCAGGCATGCCCTGCCGGGTGCGTATGATGGCGCGCACGCTTTCATAAATCATCATGGCGCCGACGATCGTCAGCAACGTCACGTATGACACGCCGATCAGCAGGTCGAGTTGATCAAGCGCGCGCAGCAGTGTGAAGAGCCAGACGCCTGTGGCTGTTCCCACGATGCCGGCGCTGAGCAACATCATCGCCAACGCGATATCGAGCGCGCGTTTGCGCCAGTAGCTGATCGCGCCCGTAAATGACGATGCGGCGATGTGGCTCGACACGGTCGCCACAGCCACCGCCGGCGAAATCCCGATGAAGATCAGCAGCGGAGTCATGAGGAAGCCGCCGCCGATACCGAACATGCCGGAGATGTAGCCGACCGCGAGTCCCATCCCCAGCACCAGGAAGACATTCACGGGCAAATCAGCGATGGGGAGATAGATCTGCAAGCGGTTTCGTCCGACGGTTGAGGCGCATGCTTCAGCGACCGGTGCGCTTCAGGGCTACTTATCTCTACAACGAATACCGGCGCACGCGGAAACGTCAGCAGGCCGATCGAACGCGATCGAAGCTTTGCTTGATTTTAGCCGATGAGCGCGCCGTTAATCACGTCCTCAGGCAATAAGCCGCGGCCGTTCACAGCTTTCCTGAATTGAAATCGCCCAGCGACAGTGGGCCAGACGACCGCGGCTTCCGCGGCGGTGGCGCTGCGCGATCCCAGCCGCCCGGTGGTTCCGGGACCACGGTGGCCTCCGCCGGCTGTGGCTGGACCGCAAAGCTTTTGACCGCTTCCTGCACGGCCGCCAGCGTCTGGGCATTCAGGTAAGCAGCGACGTCGTCGCGCTTGCGGCTGGCGTCGCGGTCGCCTTGGGCAGCCGCCAGCGCGAACCATTTGTAGGATTCGGCAATATTCTTGTCGGTACCGAGACCGCGCGCGGTCAATACGCCGAGGTTATATTGGCTGTCGGCAACGCCATGTTCGGCGCCCCG
>DAHUXA010000168.1 GCA_027307405.1 Hyphomicrobiales bacterium
CAGCAAGTACCTTGTCCTGATTGATAAAGGGGTGCATCTCGATCTGATTGCAGACAAGCGGCTCCGACGTCACAGCCCAGGCTTCGTCCAGCATAGTGGTGGTAAAATTGGCAACACCGATGTGTTTTGTCTTGCCTTCTTTTTTTGCCTTGCACAGCGCACCCACCGACAGCTTGAGCGGGATGTCCGGGTTGTTCCAGTGAATCAGAAGGAGATCCACGTAAGGTAATTTGAGATTAGCCAGGCTCTGTTCCAGCACTTTGGCGAACGCGTCCGGCATGAGGTCCCCCTGCCGCACTTTGGTACATATGAAAACGTCGTCACGCTTGACGCCCGATTGCCGCAGACCCTCGCCGTTCTCCTTCTCGTTGCCATAAAAGGCCGCGGTGTCGAGGTGGCGGTAACCGATCTGCAACGCCGTCTTGACCGCCTGCACGCAGGCATCCTCTTTTAGAGTCATGGTGCCGAGCCCGATGATTGGAATACGGGCGCCATGAGCTTCGATCACTTGCATCACGATCTCCTTGGAACAGCATCTTGGGATGGGTCGGTGGCGGGGCCGGGAAGAATGCCCCGTTGGCGCAGCGCTGCCAACTGGGGTTCCTGTTTTGACCGCAGACGGTGCGTGGGCTGGTATGGCGAAAAATCACGCAATTTTTTTCTCTGACACAAAGTGGCACAATGCTATGAGCCGTCAGCTTTTTGGGCGGGGGCTCTTACATTGGAATAATTCAAGAGTAAAAGAAAGGTATTGCATGAATGGCGTTTAATGGTTTTGTGAGGACCATTCTTTACGTGAGGGATCGAATGCAGAGTACTCTCGTCGCTTTTGGCATGTTTGCCCTGTTTACCGCGGGGGCTGCATCTGCGCGAGCCGATGACTATGTACTGACCATCAAGGAGCACCGTTTTACCCCGGCCGAGATCAAAGTGCCGGCCAACCAGCGGGTGATAATCACCATAGTCAATGAGGATGCGACGCCTGAGGAGTTCGACAGCAGCGCGTTGAAGGTGGAGAAAGTGATAGCCGGCAAATCAAATGGTGTGGTGCGCATCGGTCCGCTTAAACCCGGCCACTATCCATTTGTCGGCGAATATCATGAGGCCACCGCCAAGGGTGTGGTCATCGCGGAATAAACCATGCTTGGTGCACTGATCATCGTCTTTCGTGAAGTTATCGAAGCCGGCCTGATCGTCGGTATCGTGATGGCCGCAACGCGCGGCGTAATCGGGCGCGGCCGGTGGATCACGATCGGCATCGTCGGTGGCGTGCTCGGTGCCGGCATCGTTGCCATGTTTGCCGGTGCCATCTCCGATGCATTCCAGGGTTCTGGTCAGGAATTGTTCAATGCCGGCGTACTCGGCGTCGCCGTGATCATGCTCATGTGGCACAACGCCTGGATGGCGCGGCACGGCCGCGAGATGGCGGACGAAATGCGCCGCGTCGGCACGGCAGTGAGTGAAGGTGCAAAGCCGCTGACCGCACTTGCGATCGTCGTGGGACTTGCGGTGTTACGCGAAGGATCCGAAGTGGTGCTGTTCCTTTACGGCATCATGGCTTCGGGCACCTCCGGCTCGGCCCTGTTGGTTGGCGGCCTGCTCGGCATCGCCGCTGGCGCGGCCTTCACCGCGCTGACGTACCTCGGCCTGCTCGCAATCCCGAACCGACACATTTTTTCGGTGACGAGCTGGCTGATCGCTCTGCTCGCTGCTGGCATGGCGGCACAAGCCGTGCAATTCCTCAACAGTGCAGGTTTGGTGGTAGCGCTGGACCGTACCCTCTGGGATACGTCCTGGTTATTGTCGGAAAAGAGTATCTTCGGCCGGCTACTTCATACACTGGTCGGATATATTGATCGACCGACCGAGATGCAGCTCATTGTCTATGTCGCCACGTTGCTCGCGATGTTCCTGCTGATGCGGATCGCACGCCCGACACCACGCATGCGCATTCCCGCCGCTGCCGAGTAGGCGGTTAACGCCTTCGGCCCCCCAGCGTTGCGAAGGCTACGTCGGGCGCCTGATCGATCAACTTCAGCAAGGCCCGTGCCGGCCCCCGCGGATGGCGCTTGCCCTGTTCCCAATTGCGCACTGTTTCGATCGGCACCTCGATTTTTTCCGCGAATGCCGCCTGCGTCAGTCCACAGCGCGCGCGCACGTGGCGCACAAATTGTGCCGGGTCGCTGTGATCGACCGTTTTTTCGCTGCCGTCGGGCAGAACTTCCACAATCCGCCCATCGGCCTTCAGCCGGACCCGCATCATGGCCGCAATCCCCATCATTGTCATTCTGATGTCGGCCAATGCACTAGCTGATTCGCGATGGTGAAAAGTTAACGTCGCCAAGCACCCTACGCGGGCCGAGACTTTGGCCCTAAATACCGAATGGGACGACCTGCCGACCCAAACAGCGCCGATCCAAATCGACGCGACACCGTCACCGCAAAGTCGTTGATCGGACAAAACAGAATCGCGAAGAGGATCGCCACCGGCAAGGTCGCAACGCCAATGATCCACCGCTGCGCCGATGGCTCAAAGCCAAAGGAAGCAACAACGTCCAAACCGTGGACGGAGAATGAATAGATAACAGCGGCCTGTACCAAATACAGCGGGAAGGAAATCCAGCCAAGGAAATCGCCAAGCCGGTTTTCGAATAAACGCCTCACCGGCACGCACAGTGCGACACCGGCGATCAGGCAAACCGGAGCCGCGACATACTTTGCGTGAGGCGAAGACAATACACTCAGCGCCAGTCCGGCGACGCACAGCGTGGCTCCAGCCAGATCGCGGGATTTCCAGCTTTCAATTTGCCGGAACAGGTCTGCGATGAGAATACCCGCGACGAACAACGCAAAATAAGGGCCGTAGATTGCGAGGACTATGAACAGGGCGCCCAGAAACCAGGTTCGCAAACGCCATGATCGCAAAATCGCAAGGACTGCAAACACCATGAACGAGCCCAGAAATTCATAGAACATGGTCCACAGTGGCGGATCGTAGCTTTCGGCGGCGATTGATTGCGACACGAATACATTGAACAGCGAATACTCGACCAATCCTTTAATCGTCGGACCGAACGCCGCGAACACATCGAGCGGACTGGGCCTCTGCGCTGCTGGCGGAATGATGCCGAGCACCAGCAGCACATAGGTAATCGCACAGACCGCAAAGATCGGAATCGCCAACCGTAGATACCGGCCGGCCGCCATACGAGCCAGCCCTCTTTCATCACCAGTCTGCAGGTAACTGATCGATAGAGAAAAACCGGAAATTACGAAAAACAGGCACACGGCGAACGTGCCATTCATAAAAAAGACTTTGGCCCAAAATATCCGATCGGCCATGAAGCTATTGGGCGGCAACCCGTCGATGAAAATGTGATGAAACAAGACGACAACCGCCGCCCAGCCGCGCAAACCATCGAGGAACCGGAAACGCATCGGGCGGTGGTCGGCAGGCATCAACCGGTCATCCGACGTTTGAGAATCTCACGAGCTACCGAGCGCGATGTGAGCAATGCCCGCGTGACAACAACATAGTGTCGCCGCCTTAATAGGAAGCTTCTGCGGTCGATCCAAACTTGCGCCGGAATTGTTAATAAACTTTAAGAAAAGGGCGGCCCCTTAGCGGGTCTTCTCAAATATCTCGCGTCCAATCAACATACGGCGAATTTCACTCGTCCCTGCCCCGATTTCGTAGAGCTTGGCATCGCGCAGCAGCCGGCCGGTTGGAAAGTCGTTGATATAACCATTCCCGCCTAAACACTGGATCGCTTCCAATGCCATCCAAGTGGCGCGTTCGGCTGCATAAAGGATGGCGCCAGCTGCATCCTCGCGAGTGGTACGGCCCTCGTCACAAGCGCGCGCAACCGTATACACGTACGCTTTGGCCGCGTTCATCGTCACATACATGTCGGCGAGCTTGGCCTGGACGAGCTGAAAACGTCCGATCGCCTGACCAAATTGCTGACGCTCGTGCACATAGGGAATCACCACGTCCAGGCAGGCTTGCATAATCCCCAAGGGACCCGCCGCCAGCACAACGCGTTCGTAGTCGAGGCCAGACATCAGCACATTGACGCCATTACCGACCACCCCGAGCACGTTCTCCTCTGGCACTTCACAGTCCGTGAACACCAACTCACTGGTGTCGGAACCACGCATGCCCAGCTTGTCGAGCTTCTGTGCCGGCGCAAAACCCTTGAAACCTTTTTCGACGATGAATGCGGTGATGCCACGCGCACCCGCCGTACGGTCAGTCTTGGCGTAAATCACCATCGTATCGGCAACCGGCCCGTTGGTGATCCACATCTTTGATCCGTTGAGAATGTAGCGATCGCCCTTCTTGTCGGCGCGAGTGCGCATCGACACCACGTCGGAGCCGGCGCCCGGCTCCGACATCGCCAGTGCACCGACATGCTCGCCCGAAATCAGCTTGGGCAGATATTTGCGTTTCTGTTCCTCGCTGCCATTGCGGCGAAGCTGATTGACGCAAAGATTGGAATGCGCCCCATAAGAGAGGCCAACCGCCGCGCTGGCGCGCGAAACCTCCTCCATGGCAATGCAATGCTCGAGATAGCCGAGACCGGAACCGCCGTACTCCTCTTCGACAGTGATCCCATGCAGCCCGAGCGCGCCCATCTCCGGCCACAGATCACGCGGGAAAACGTTATCACGATCAATTGCGTCAGCGCGCGGCGCGATGCGATCCTGCGCGAAGCCGCTGACCGTCTTGCGCAGCATGTCGACGTCGGCCCCAAGACCGAAATCGAACCCCGACCAGGCATTAGGGATCATGCGTCGCCCTCCATGCCTGACTCTATAAGCTGAATGTCACGCTGTCAGCGCCTCGCCCGACGCCAAGGGTTTGCCACCCTGTCTGGCCTGCGCCAGGAGCTTGTCGATGGCCCTGGCCGGAGCAGGTTTTGCGAACAAGAAGCCCTGCATCTCGTCACACCCGGCGAGCCGCAGCAGGACCCGTTGGTGCTCGGTTTCGACACCCTCCACCAGCACCGACAAACCTAACGCTCGGCCAAGTGCCACAATTGCCTGGATGATCACGCCGCCGTTGGCGGAGCGGCCGAGCGCGGCAACAAAGCTTTTGTCGATCTTGAGTTTGTCGAGCGGAAAGCGCTGAAGGTAACCGAGGTTAGAATAGCCGGAGCCAAAATCGTCGAGCGCGACGCGTACGCCCAAACCATGCAGATCTTTGATGCGCTTGACCATCTCATCCGGATTGTCGATGAGGACACCTTCGGTGATTTCAAGGACCAGGCGTGAGGGCGCGACTGCGCTTTCCGCCAGCGCCGTACGGACTATGTTGACAATGGTGCTGTCGCGCACTTGCAGCGGCGACAGGTTCACCGCAACATAGAGGTCGTCGGGCCAACGCTTGGCTTCCTGCAAGGCGCGACGCAGGACAAACGCGCCGATAGCATCCATCAACCCCATCTGTTCGGCAACGGGAATGAACGTCGCTGGCGCAATCGTGCCACGTGTGGCGTGGTTCCAACGCAACAGGGCCTCGACACCGACCATTCGTCCGCCATGAGATGCAACGATCGGCTGATAGTACAGCTCCAATTCATTTGCGCTGAGCGCGCGCGGCAGTTCACGGTGGATGAATTTTTGATCTGTCGAAACGGTGTCGATCGAAAGGTCGAACATGACGATCGCACCTGGCCCTCTTTTGGCTGCCGCGCGCAATGCAAGATCGGCGCGCCGCGTTAATTCCCCGCGGGTGTTAGCGTGACAAGGCGCCTGCGCAAAACCTGCGTGCGCCGTCACACGCACGACAGTATCGACCCAGTGCGGGCGCGCGATTGACTCAAGGGCAATACGGATGATGGCCTCAGCGTCGACATCCGGGTCCGCCGTCAACGCGACTGCAAACTTATCGCTGGCAATGCGCCCGCACATCGCATGAGAAGGCAGCGCCTCCTTTAACCGTCTGGCGACCGCAACGATAAGGTCGTCGCTCCCCAACACACCGTGTTGTGCGGCGACGTCAACCATACCGTCGAGCTCTATAAGCGCGAAGGTCGTCCAATCGTGATCGGCTCGCTCCGCGAGAGCTAGGTCCAGCAACTCCAGTGTTTTGGCGTGGTTCGGCAAACCGGTCAGTTTGTCCTCGTCGCCCGCGCGTGCTGCCTCCACTTCCCTCAATGCAAACTCTCGCCGTGCCCGCTTGAGCTGCCGGAGTGTGAGGGTGGCAAAGCCAACCAGCACGAAGGCGATGCCGGCGGCGATAGGCATCAGCCGGTCCATCGTTTGCATCATGGGGCGCGGATTATCCCAACTGAAAAAACCCGCGATACGGCCATCCGCGGTCAGCACTGGCTGCGTCTCGCGATCGCCTGCGCCCGGATCGCTCTCGAATTTGATATTTCTTGCCCCGAGAATCCGCTCAGCCGCGCGCATGAGGCGTGGATCGATTTCGCCCGGCCTGACAAACTGTGCGCGATATTCTGCGATGGCGTTGCGCAAGGCTGCGTGCTGCTCGACTAGCAGTCGCTCGTCGCTTTGCCACGCCTGCTGATAACCGATGCCCGTTCCGAGCACGGTCGCCGCCATAGCGAGTATGATGAATGCGACGATCAGGCGCGTTACGGCGAGCATTCGTTGTGTCGGTGCAGGTGAACCACCAAGGACAACCTGCGAACCCGGCGCGTACCTTCGTCCCGCCCGGGCCAACAGCCAGCGGCCGGGGTTTGAGCCCGCTGCTTCAGTATTGACCTCGTGCACCGGGATACTCCCAGCCTACGCTGCCGCGCCGGATATAGCGTTACGGGTGGGGTTTTAAGCGTTGGTCAGCAAACAGGGTGAATAAGTGGTAACCGGCAGCAATCCCTCTAGCGCAGGCCGAACCAAAGGCTCGCAATGCTCAGAAATGAAAAAAAACCCACCACATCGGTCACCGTGGTCACAAATGGGCTCGAAGCCACGGCGGGATCGATCTTGAGGCGGTGCAGGAGCAGCGGAATGAGGATTCCGCCGAGCGCCGCCGCGATCAGGTTGCAGATCATGGCAAGACCGATCACGAACCCGAGGCCGGGCACCTTGAACCAGATGTAGGCCGCAATTCCAGTAATGACTGCAAAAGCAATACCGTTAAGCAGGCCGACCATCAGCTCCCGCGTGATAACCCGCCAGGCATTGGCATCGGTCAAGTCGCGTGTCGCCAGGGCTCGCACGGCAACGGTCATCGTCTGTGTGGTGGCATTGCCGCCCTGACTTGCGACGATGGGGGCCAACACCGCCAGCGCTACCATCTTTTGCAGCTGGCCTTCGAATAGACCGAGCACGGATGACGCCAGAAACGCGGTGGCGAGATTGACCAGCAGCCAATTGAATCGGCCGCGCGCGATGGTCCACACGGAGTCGGACAATTCCTCGTCGCGCGTGATACCACCAAGGGCGTGGATGTCTTCTTCAGCCTCCTCCTCAATAACGTCGGCGACGTCGTCAAACGTGATGACGCCGACAAGGCGATCGCCTGTGTCAACGACTGGCGCCGTCACCCAATTGTAGCGTTGAAATTGACGTGCGACCTCCTCCTGATCCTGAGTGGCACTTACCCGATGGCGATCTTTTTCCATCAGCTCGGAAATGGGCACTGGCCGTTTGCTGCGGAGCAATCGATCGAGCGGTACGGCTCCGAGAAAATGACCGCCCTCGTCCACGACATAGAGCTCGTAGAATTGCTTCGGCAGTTCAGTCGTTTCGCGCATG
>DAHUXA010000169.1 GCA_027307405.1 Hyphomicrobiales bacterium
AGAATATCGAAGCCGCGAAGTTAGGGCACGGGCCTGAGTTTCAGAAACGAATCCAGTCCACCTTCGGGTGCCAACCCGAGTTCCAGTATTTCGAGACGCCCATAGTAATCGACAACTCTACGAAGCAGGTCATCGACGAAGCGGCGTGAGGCTTGTCGATAATATGTCTGCTTTGGGTCAAAAGCGGACATTTGCAGCGCAAAACAGCATGTCCGCTCTTACTCCAAAAGCGGACATATGCAGTGCACGTGTCCATGTCCGCTAAGGGCCAATAGCGGACATTCCGCTCGAATGGTGACGGAGAAAATGAGTTCGTTGTAGTGAACCCAAAGGCGTTCAACCGTACTCGCGTAACCAGGCCATCAGCTGTTTGTGGCGGCTGGGGCCGACATGCTCGGCCAGCTTTGCTTCATGCTGCTCGGCTAGGCACTTGATCTTGGCCAGAGCCTTCGCGCCCTGCGCGGTCAGATAAAGAGAATGCGAGCGCGCATCGCTGCCGTTGGCGTGGCGCGCGATCCATTTGCGGCGCTCAAGCGCGTGCAGCATCCGGGCAAGCCGCGCACGCTCGATGCCAAGCGTCTTCCCAACAGTTGCCTGCGAACGGCCAGGGTTTGCCTCAACGATAAGCAGGACCGAATACTGCGCCGGACGCACTTTAAGCGGAGCGAGCGCGCGAATGAAGTCTTGGAACACCCAGAGCTGTAAGCGACGCAAGAAATACCCGAGATGGCGGTTGAGCTGGCCAAGCGTAAGTTTTTCCGTCCGCACCGTTGATCTGCGACCTTTTGGCCCTGTTGAGCTGCGAGCTTTTTTCATCGGTGAGACTAGCTTGACGCTAATTGTTGCTAATGACAACATTCTCGCCAAACGCGCAATAACGACATTCCAGGGGAGGCTTGCCGTGCTGCTATTCAAACGACTTGCTGCGGTAGTTGTTGCCCTCTTTGCGACGCCTGCCCTTGCCGAGATGAACGGCACGCTGCGCATCGGTGTGCTCAACGACATGTCGAGCGTTTACGCCGACTTCCAGGGCCCCGGCTCGGTGCTTGCCGCCCAGATGGCGGTTGAGGACTTTGCCAAGCGGTCAAAGCGCAAGGTCGAGGTAATTTCCGGCGATCACCAGAATAAGCCGGACATTGGCGCGGGAATTGCGCGACGTTGGCTCGATGTCGAAGGTGTCGACATGATCGTCGACCTGCCTAATTCGGCGGTCGCGCTCGCGGTTAGTGATATCGTGCGCGAGAAGAACAAAGTCGCCATTGGCTCCGGTGCCGGCACAGCTGCACTCACTGGCGCCAAGTGCTCGCCCAATTTCGTGCACTGGACCTACGACACCTGGGCTTTCGGCCATGGCACTGCTCGCGGTGTGCTCGCACAGGGTGGCAAAACCTGGTTTTTCATAACTGCCGATTACGCCTTCGGCCAAGATCTCGAGAAGCAGGCGACCGATGAAGTCATCGCGAGTGGTGGCAAGGTGCTTGGTAGCGTACGTCATCCAATCGGCACCAATGATTTCTCCTCTTTCTTGCTCCAGGCGCAGGCCTCCAAGGCGGATGTGGTCGCGCTAGCCAACGCCGGCGGCGATACGGTGAACACCATCAAGCAAGCAGCCGACTTCAAGCTTGGCGAGAAACAGAAGATCGTCGCGCTCATCTTTGACTTGCAGGCGGTGCCCGCTCTTGGCTTGCAGAAAGCGCAAGGTCTACAGGCAATCAACGCCTGGTATTGGGACCTCAATGATCAGACTCGCGCCTGGTCGAAGCGGTATCAGGAGCGCCATCCTAAGAAGATGATGCCCAATCACATGCAGGCCGGGGTCTACTCGGCCGTGCTGCATTATCTCAAGGCAGTCGAGAAAGTCGGCTCGCCGACAGACGGCGCAGCTGTCGTCGCAGCGATGGAAGCTATGCCGACTGACGATAGTCTCTATGGTAAAGGCATAATCCGCGCCGACGGCCGTAAGATCCATCCGCTATATCTCCTGCAGGTCAAGACGCCAGCGGAATCGAAGAATGAGTGGGACGTATTCAAGATCGTCGGCACAATACCGGCCGATAAGGCGTTCCGTCCGGTAAACGAAGGCGGCTGCCCGCTAGTCAAGAAGTGAGCTGCCCCTTCAGCCTCAACTCATGTCGGCTTTTGGGTCATTAGCGGACATTCGCACCGCAAAAAGTTATGCCCGCTTTGCCCCCGAAAGCAGACATTGGCGCTGCACAAATCAATGTCCGCTAAGAGCCAATAGCGGACACCTCCTCCATTGAAATATCACGCGCGGAGTTGCGCTAGGACGCCTGCAATATCGCCCATACCCCAATGCTCGACGATCCGCTCGTCTTGCACCCGGAAAATATCGCACGAAGTGAAGCGCAACGACCGGCCCGTTGGCGCGATGCCAAAATAGGTGCCTCTGTGTGTGCCGGTGTAAATGAAGCTCGCCGCCACATGGTCCTTGTCGGTGACAATAGCCTCGATCGTGACTTTTAAATCCGGCAATCCCGTCAGTCGCGCTTTGAAAAACGCCACAGTTCCTAGCTTTGGAGTTACATTCGGAGGCGGTGGTGGTGCAGCAGCACTGACTTGGTGATTGACATAGCTGTCCGAGAAAAGCGCAGCGAACCCATCAATGTCGTGCGCGCTCAACGTCGCAGCGAAACGCTCGGCCAGCGACGCCGTCGATGAACCACTTTGTGCAAACGCGGGTGAAGCAAGACCGCCGGCAACGAGAAGTCCTACTGCTGTCACCGCCTCTCTGCGATTTTGCATTATAACCTCCGTCAATAGTTTGGGTGCCCTGTCATTTTATTCACTTTACGCCGAAAAGCGGACAATAGGCAGTTCGGCGCGGCTCGAGCCTTGAAGGCGGCTTGATGTAGTTACCATCACCGATATGAAATTTACGAGTTTGCAGATCGGATCCCGTTTATGACGGACAATGTTGTAATCGCCGGTGGCGGCATTGGTGGGCTGGCAACAGCCCTCACGCTCCACCAGATTGGGGTGCCCTGCATTGTCTTTGAAGCGGTCCGGGAAATGCGTCCGCTTGGTGTCGGCATCAATCTGCAACCCAATGCCGTGCGTGAACTCTACGATCTCGGCATCTCCGAGCAGGATCTCGACCGGGTGGGACTGCCCGCAAGGGAATGGGCGCTGGTCGGGCTTAATGGCAATGACATCTATACCGAGCCCCGAGGGCTGCTGGCCGGCTACAACTGGCCGCAGTATGCGGTTCATCGTGGCCACTTCCACATGCTGCTGCATGAAAAAGTGATTGAGCGGGTCGGGCCGGAGGCGGTCAGGCTGGGGAGCCGAGTGACCGGCTACCGGAAGCACGCCGACGGCACCATGAGCGCGCTTATCGAAGAGATCGATGGTTCGACCTCTGAGGCCACGGGCACACTGCTCATCGGCGCTGACGGCATCCATTCAGCGGTCAGGGCTCAGATGCATCCCGCTCAGCCGCCGATCCACTGGGGTGGCGCGGTGATGTGGCGCGGTATGACCTGGGCGAAGCCGATACGGACCGGTTCCTCGTTCGTCGGCCTCGGCACGCATCGCCAGCGGATGGTCTTTTATCCCATCTCCCAACCCAACCGGCAGACGGGACTGGCAATGATCAACTGGATCGCTGAAGTGACGATGGACAACACCGAAGGTTGGAAACAGCGCGGCTGGTTCCGGCAGGTGAGTGTCGATGACTTCCTGCACCATTTCGCGAACTGGGTTTGGGATTGGCTCGATGTGCCCGCCTTGATTAGGCAGGCGAAAACCGCCTTTGAAAATCCTATGATCGACCGCGATCCCGTGCCCACGTGGCGGGACGGTCCGGTGGCCTTACTGGGTGATGCCGCTCATGCCATGTATCCGACCGGCTCCAACGGCGGGAGCCAAGCCATCGTCGATGCCCGCGTCCTGGGCGCTGCCATTGTCGAGCATGGGGTTACGCAGGAAGCACTTGCCGCCTATGACAACAAGCTGTGTGGCCCTATCTCGCAGCTGATCCTGCGCAATCGCGGGGCCGGGCCATTCGGGCTGCTCAATATTGTCGATGAACGTTGCGGCGGCACCTTCGATAATATCGACGATGTAATCCCGCCTGAGGAGCGCGCCGAATTCATGGCTGGCTACAAGGCCGCCGCAGGCTTCGCAATTGAAAAGCTCAATGCGGCGCCGCAAATAATCCCGAACGGCGCGCGTGCCCACACTTTACAAGTGATCTAGCGCAAACGTCGTACGCGTTGGCCTGAAGGTGACGGAAGACACCGCCAAGTGTCCGCTTTGGGCCAAAAGCGGACATCGACGCTTATTCGATCACCTCGTCGGCGCGATCGAGCAGCGGACGCAATACGTTGAGACCAAGCGCCCTGGCGGTCTTGAGATTGATCACGAGTTCGAATTTCACGGGTTGCTCGATGGGCAAATCGGCAGGCTTTGCTCCATTCAAAACCTTTTGCACATAGCCCGCCAGACGTTTGGCCTCGAAAACCCGACTCGGCCCGTATGACAACAAAGCACCGCTGTCCACGAACTCGCGCCACGAAACAATCACGGGGAGGCGACGTTCCTGGCCATACTGAGCAATTCTGCCAGCAACAATGCCGGTCAATCGCGACGAGATGATGAACAGGCTATCGACGTCTCCCGCACTCGTCGCGAGCAGCGCCGCATCGAGATCGGCGGCGCTATTTATCGGGTGGGTTGTTAGCGCGATGCCGAGCAATTCAGCTCCGCGCCGCGCAAACGTCACTTCGTCGTCGAAATGCTGAGGATTAAATATCACCGCAACGCGCCTTACGTTGGGTGCCAATTCCTTGAGGAGTTCCATCCGCTTGGCCGCCATTTCATCCGTGAGATACGTGACACCGGTGAAATTCTTGCTTGGCCAAGCAAGAGACAAGGCAATTCCCGCACGCATCGGGTTATCGCTGACGCCACCGACGATGGGTATGCGCCCTTTACTTGCCTCGAACAGCGGCTTGATAACATCACCGCCGATGGCGACCAGCAGGTCGGGCTTTTGCGCGACAAGTTCGGCTGCTAGTTCCGCAAGTCGATCCGATATACCATTGGCATAGCGGAAGACGATTTCGATGGTGCGGCCATCAATGAGTCCGGCCTGAGCGAGTGCGTCCTTCAACGACTGATCGATTGGACCCAATGTTGCTCCGCCGTACACAAGCCACCCAATGCGGGGCAGCGATTTCTGCGCACCTGCGGTAAGCGGCCAGGCAACCACCGCACCTCCGAGAATCGTGATGAACTCGCGCCGCTTCATTTGCTCCCGTGGGGTCACACCTTATGCAAGGTTTTAAAGGCTAACACCTTGCGACCCCAATATCCGCTTTCGGTCAAAAGCCGACATATGCAGTGCATCAACCCATGTCCGCTTTACGCCCGACAGCGACCGCGAAAGCGGATTTCCGCGCAAGGTCATGTCCGCTTTACCCCCAAAAGCAGACATGTGCAGTGCGCTAGCTTATGTCTGCTTTGGGCCAATAGCGGATATCCGGCTACGCCGGATAATGCAGTTTGTCCCCAATGAAAGGCCGGACAGAAAATTTTCCCTTAGAGGAGGTACAAAGGTAGCCAATGGGTCAATCCCACTGATTGATCTGGAGATGGCGCGCGTCAGACTCAAACTCAATATTACGACCTCGTTGACTGACACCTGTCATGAAAATGCGATGCGCCATTTTCACATTCAGCTCTTGTTTGTTCCTCGCATTCGCTCAGTTTGATGCAATCGCCGAATCGCAGCAGGTCTCCGATCCGCGGGTCGCCGATCTCGTGCGCGCTGGAAAAATTCGCGTCGGGGTACACTCCGTTATGTACACAAAGGATGCTCAGACCGGTGAGGCAAAGGCAGCCTCGGTGGGAATCATTCTTTTCGACATCGCACGCGTACTCGGTGCGCGAGTCGGGGTTGAGATCGTGCTGGTTGGGCATCCGACGATTCCAGAGATGTTGACGTGCCTCACGACCGGCGCGTGCGACATGGGATTCATGGGGCCCGACCCGTCTCGCACTGGGGTCGAATTCTCGCCTCCCCTTCTGCAATTGGACTACACCTTTCTGGTGCCGGCGGCGTCTACGATTCAGCGTATTGCGGACGTAGATCGACCGGGCGTTCGCATCGCGGTCGTTAGTGATCACGCTTCGACCTTAAGCTTGAGCCGAATAGTCAAACACGCCCAACTAGTATATGCCGCGACTCCGGACCCCACTTTCGAGATCCTGCGTTCCGGACAAGCGGACGCGTTTGCCTCGGTCCGCGGTGTGCTTCTGGCGTATTCAGCAAAGCTTCCCGGCTCGCGCGTGCTGGACGAGCACTACGGGGCCAACCTCCTCGGCATGGTGGTCCCGAAGGGTCAAGCCGCGAGGCTCGCCTACATCAGCGAATTTATCGAACAAGCCAAGGCATCGGGATTGGTGCAGCAGGCGATCGACCGCGCCGGCTTGCCCGGATACAAAGTGGCGTCCGCAAAGACGAACTAAAAAATCAACTCAATTCTCGTTGGAGTTATATGTCCGCTATGGGCCAAAAGCGGACATGTGCGTCGCCAAAAGAATGTCCGGGTTGCCCCCGAAAGCAGACCTTGGCGCTGCAAAAATCAATGTCCGCTATGGGCCAAAAGCGGACTCATGCACCGCAGCAAATAGCGTTATTATTCGATCACTTCGTCGGCGCGGGCGAGCAGCGTAGGTGGCACGGTAAGGTCCAGCGCCTTGGCGGTTTTCAGATTGATCACCAGCTCGTACTTGGTCGGTGCCTGCACCGGAAGGTCCGCGGGCTTCTCGCCCTTGAGGATGCGATCAACGTAGCTGGCCGCGCGTCGGAACTGGTCGAGAAAATCAGCCCCATAGGAGATGAGGCCGCCGTCGGTGACGAAGGTGCGTTGAGAGTAGATCGCGGGCAGCTTATGCCGGGCCGCGACCGTGACGATCAGATCACGATGAACCACTGCCAACGCGCTCGCCGTTACGATCAGGCCGCCATTTAGTTCGCGCGCGAATGCGGTAATGGTACGCTCGATCTCGGGCGCGTCGCGCACGCCGACCGGGCTCACCTCTACGCCGACCGACGCCGCCACATATTGGATGACGGCAAACTGGCCAATCCCAGCGGGTAGAGCAGAATCACGAAGGACCGCGGCTCGTGTCACGCCCGGCGCGATCTCCTTGAGCAACTCTAGCCATTTCGCGGTCAAACCGTATTCAAACTGCATAAAGCCGGTAGCGTTGCCGCCCGGCCGCGATAGGCTGTTCGCAAAGCCGGAGCCGACTGGATCGGGGACGATCACGAACACAATGGGCACGGTGCGGGTCACCTGAAGCAGTGGCTCCACGCTGGTGCCGACGACCAGGATGACGTCCGGCGCAAGCGCGACTAATTCCGCAGCATATTTGCGCGCGTCGGCGGCATTGCCGGCGGCCCCGCGGGTGTCGATGCGCACGTTGCGGCCATCGATCCAACCCAATTGCTGCAGCCCCTGCAGAAATGCAGCGTATTGCGCCTTCGTTTGCGAATCGTTCACAGCTATGCCCGTAAGCACACCGATACGCCGCATTGCGCCCGGCTGCTGCGCTTGCGCCGCAAGCGGCCACTCGACCGTCGCGCCGCCGAGAAGCGTGATGAACTCGCGCCGTTGCATGTCCGTCCCCAAGCTCAGGAGACAGCATTGTATTGGCTCAAACGAG
>DAHUXA010000016.1 GCA_027307405.1 Hyphomicrobiales bacterium
CTGCGCGGTGCGGTATCTAGGGAAACGCCCGAGGGCAACGAAGACCCCGTAGCACGCGCCGAAAAGGCGCTGGCGGAACTGTCCTCCGAATTCTCCAGCTGGATGGACTCCGAATGTGATCGGCTCGATCAGGCGCGCCGCGTCCTGGTCAAGAATTTCTCTAAGCCTAACAAAGATGCGCTTTTCCACGCGGCTCACGACATCAAGGGCGAAGCCGCGACGTTCGGTTATCCGGCGGTGGCATCCGCGGCTAACAGTCTTTGCCGACTTATCGAGCACACACCCGATATTGCGCGTATTCCGCCTCAGCTGATCGACCAGCACGTGGACGCGGTGCGCGCAATATATCGCGAATATGCGCTCTCTGACGCGAAGCAACTTGCGACCTCGCTGACGAAGCGCCTCCGTGAGGTCACGGACGAATTCCTGCTTCACGAAAACCGTGACCGTCCAGAAGTCCTTGAGCAACTCAAGGCCCAATCAATCGTGCCCGAATAGACGGCTATGCTGCTGCTAGCTGGACGTCGGCGTAAGACTGATCGGTCTGGATAATACAAGCTTCAGCAACCAGATCGTCGCAGAACAGGCGAGCTTCCTCACGTGCGGCTTCGACTGCAAAGCGCCGCAGCAACGCCAACAGCGATGCGGTTTCTTCTCCGCGTTCTTGCACGCAAGCTCCGAGCACGCGCTCGACCATTCGCCGCTTGAGCCGGGCCGCCCCGCCCTGCTCGCCGATCAACAAGCCCGCACGCATTGCCGCGAGCGCTTCTCGAAAGGCCGGATACGCCACCTCAGGCAAGCCAGCCTCGCGGTAAAGCGCGCGAAATCCGGAAATATTCTTGTCGTGAATGTATGCGGTTACGCGGTCGATCGATACGCCGGACAATTCCGCCATCGCCTCCTCGAATAAAACCACGTTGCCGGACAACAGGGCACGTAAAATCATTCCCGCCGTGAGCTGACCGCTCTGGCGAAGGTGTTGCACCAACGCGCCAACCTCGTCGTATCGCGTGTCGGCAGCAAGAGCCACGGTTGCCTTTTCGCAGGCTTCTTTGGTCGCGAATTCAGCGTGTTCGGGCCCGAGCCATTGGCGCGCGGCGACGAACCCTGCGAGAGTCTGCGATAGCTTCGAGAGGAGCGCCTGGCGCATCGCTATCGGCAGATCTTCTCGCGCCAGAAGATTCTCGCGGATGGGGGCGAGATGACCGAACCGTTCGATAATTCGGTCCATGGAAAACAATGCAATATCGGAATCGAAATTTTCCAGCAGCGCAAGACAGGCTTCCGCCACACCGACCTCTGCGATCGCCGCAGCAAGCGTACGCGGCAATTGCGGCCGGCCAGCGATGGCAATTTGCACATCAGAGTGGCCGGTGGCGATCAGATCCACCAAATCGTCTTCAAGCAACAGGGGCGACTGCGCGAGTACTGGTAGCGCAACGTCCGGCTGATCCGCCGCGAGTGCATGTACAACGATCTGCGGGGCCTTCTCCGCCGAGGCGAACGCCTCCGCCATCGCGCGCCGGACAAGTGGTGACGGATCGTCCAACAGCATGATCATCGCGCCTTCTGCGGCAGCGAGATCATCGGGCGATAAATCGGAGTAAAGATAGGCGCGTGCTAGCGCAGACGTGGCCTCCGCCCGCTCCCCGGGCGGCGCCTGGCGAACCCAATGCAAAAACTGACGTACGATCATGTCGCAACCGACGCTACGAAGCCGTCACCCTCTGGCGGCAGCATTGAGCCTAGACGACGAGCCTTAACAAAGCGTTCACCATAGAAATTGATGGGCCATTAAGCATGAGATTCGCGCTGATGCGGCTCAATCAGGCTTTGCCGCCCAAAAGCTTTCGCTCGTTAGGCTTGGTATCGGTAAACAGATCGAAGGACTGCACACCTTGCGCCGACGCTGGCGTTCCGGCGGTGGGAGGTCCCCAGAGGTTGTTCACGGTCTGCGCCAGGGGTTGATTGACCCGATCGCTGAACATGGACTGGAACGTCGGTCGCGTGGCAGGCGGCGGCAGCGTCTCACGGGCGCTTGCAAAGGCTTGCGTTACTCCGGCGGTGTCCGGCGGCGAAGGGATCGATGCCGGTGGCCTCGGCGGCGCTGCAGGTGCAACCCGCATCAGACGCTCATTCGGTACTGCTTTTACCCGCGCAGTAGCCACCGTCACGGGGGCCGGCAATGGGGGCGCGCCTGCGGCCGCGGCCTGCCCGGCGGCGCCACCAAGACCGGCGCCTGTAACACCGCCCTGCGCAAATGCGACCGTGCGGGCGGAATCAAAAAGGCGAGTTAGCTTTCCGTAGACTTCGCCGACGCTCCGCGCGCGGCCGGACGCATCGTAAAAAATGCTGTGGTTAGCAGCTGCGGCGTGCGGGAACATAGCAGCAGCACTCGCCCGTGGCTGCGTTGCTGCGCCATTGATCAGCTTGCCGGCGCCGTCGGCTCCAAGAAAATGCGCGATATAGAGTTCGCCATTGGTCGGCTGACGGCCAATGCTCGAGCTGACCAACGTCGCATTATTACGAGTGAGGGCTCCCGCCAGCATCGCGCTTGCCTGCGGGTCGCTACGTAGCCGCAGGATCGCGGCGCGCATGTTGGGATCCGAGACTTCATAGTGCCCATCAGGACCCCGCGCGATAGCGTTCGCATAACGGCCAAGCCCCAAGGCTGCTCCGTCCTGCTTCATGGTGCCGAGCCAAGTCTGGTCGATGAACTGGTAGAGCCCTTTTGCTGACGAGGTCGAGGCTTGCGCGGCTGGATTGAGGTTGGACTCGATCTTGGCCGTCGTCAGGAGATAGTCGAAGCTGATGCCGGTCGATTGCGCCGCCTGGCGGATCGCTCCGGTGATCTGCGGTGCCCCGCCGGAAGTAGCCGGGTTGACGGCCATTGTGTTGCGCCTTGCGAAGTTCTCGGCTTATGGGTGATTGACGCGACGCAAACAGCTCTCGCGGGCCAATGGAGCATGGGGGAATTATGGTAAATGAACCGTAAACAGGGTTCGCAAACCCCCTATAATTGAAGGATTTTCGGAGGAAACGATGGCGGAAACGATCCAGCGGCACAAGCGCGGCGGCCTTTACTTCGAGGACTTCGAAATCGGCAAGACCTACGAGCACCGTTACACGCGTACGGTGACGCAGATGGACAACATGCTGTTCTCCAACATGACGCTCAATCCGCAACCGCTGCATATCGATCGTCATTTCTGTGAGACGGAAACTGAATGGGGTCAGCCGCTGATGAACTCGCTGTTCACGCTCGGGCTGATGATCGGCATTCAGGTCTCGGACATGACGGTCGGCACCACCATCGCCAATCTTGGCATGACCGACGTGAAATTCCCCAACCCACTCTTTGAAGGCGATACCGTGCATTGCACGACACAAGTCGTGAGCAAGCGTGAGTCGAAATCGCGGCCTGGCGCGGGCATCGTGGAATTTCATCACAAGGCCTTCAAGCAGGACGGCACGCTGGTGGCTGAATGCCATCGCCAGGCTTTCATGCGGATGCGGCCAAAATGAAAGGTCCGGCTACCACCGGGCCCCTAATTTTGTCGCAGTCCCGTTTAAATGCCCCCGCCATATTTGGGCTAAATTCCAGGACCTCAATAAGGACCACTCTATGCGCTCTTTTCTGTTCGTGCCCGCCGACGGTGGATCGAAGCTTGATAAGGCCGTGGCCAGCGGCGCGGATGCCGTGATCATCGATCTCGAAGACTCGATTGCGCCCGAACGAAAAGAAACCGCGCGCACAATGGCTCTGGATTTTCTCAAGCGTGCTGGGGCCTCCAATCAACGCCCGCGACTGCTGGTGCGCATAAATGGCCTCGACACCGGTATGACTGACGCGGACCTTGATGCGGTTGTCGCGGGTAGGCCTGATGCTGTCGTGTTTCCAAAGGCGGAAGGCGGCGCCAGCGTTGTGCACCTCGATGCCAAGCTCACTGCGCGCGAGGCCATCGCCGGCGTGCCGGAAGGGCAAATCAAAATTGTGGCTCAAGCGGTCGAATCTGCTGCCGGACTGTTTGCCGCCGGCACATTCCGTAGCGCGAGCGCGCGCCTGATCGGATTGACTTGGGGTCCGGAGGACCTGTCCGCAGAATTGGGCGCGGAAGCCAACCGGGACGCACAGGGAGAGTTGACCGAGCCCTATCGTCTGGCCCGGTCGGTCTGCCTCTATGCCGCTGCCGCGGCAAAGCTGCCTGCGATCGAGACTGTTTATGTGGATTTCCGCAATTCAGAGGGTCTGCGACGCGATACCGAAGCCGCGCGCCGCGACGGCTTCAGCGGGCGCCTGGCCATCCATCCGGCTCAGGTGGCGGTGATCAATGACGTGTTTACGCCCACTCCGGCTCAGGTCGAGAAGGCAAAGGCAGTCGTCGCAGCCTTCGCCGCGCAACCTGGCGCCGGCGCGATTGGCATCGACGGCAAGATGTACGATCGACCGCATCTCGCGCGGGCGCAGGCTTTGTTGGCGCGTCACAAATCGTGACTGTTATGCCTTGCGATAGACCGCTTCGGGATCGAAGCGCTTTTCGGCGTCGCGAAATTCGAGCGTAATCGCACCTGTCGTGCCGATCGGGACCGCGCGATAAAAACAGGAGCGACGGCCAGTGTGGCAGGCTCCCGACCCTTGCTGTTGCACCTTTAGCCAGACAGCATCCTGATCGCAATCGACGCGCAATTCGATCACAGACTGAACATGGCCCGACGTCTCGCCCTTTTTCCAAAGTGCCTTGCGCGAGCGGCTATAATACCAAGCCTCGCCGCTGGCGATGGTTTTCCGAAGTGCTTCTTCGTTCATGTGCGCCACCATGAGCATGTCGCCCGATGCGGCATCGGTCACAACAGCGACGATCAGCCCATTGGCGTCGAATTTGGGTGTGAAGGCCAGGCCTTCTTCAGGGTCGTTCAATTTGTCCGCCATAGGAGCACCGCGAGTTCGACAATCTGAGCGTCACGTCCGGGGCTTGATCCGGACGGCGGATATGGCAATGCGAGAGGTCGTAACGCTGGATACTAAGGGCGCTCGCGTCGGCGTTACCGCTGTCCGCCGCGCAGCATCGTCATGAAACGCACCTGTTCGCCGGCGTCGTCGCGGAACGCGCCAGTGAAATGTGTCGTCACCGTGAGAGCCCCCGGTTTCTCGACGCCGCGCAGCGACATACACATGTGTTCCGCTTCGATCATCACCGCAACTCCGCGCGGTTTCAGGATTTCGTCGATCGCGGTCGCAACTTGTGATGTCAGATGCTCTTGCGTTTGGAGTCGGCGCGCATAGACGTCGACCAACCGCGCGAGTTTCGACAGCCCAACAACACGATCCACCGGCATATAGGCGACATGCGCCTTGCCGTAGAACGGCATCATGTGGTGCTCGCAGTGCGAATTGAACCCGATGTCCCGCACCAGCACGAAATCATCGTAGCCGCCAGTCTCGCTAAACGTCCGGTCAAGAACCTCAACCGGACACTCGCGATAGCCCTGGAAGATTTCCTCATAAGCGCCGATCACGCGCTTGGGTGTTTCCAGCAAACCCTCACGGCTGGGATCATCGCCCGCATAAGCGATGAGCGTACGCACTGCGGCTTCCGCTTGCTCGCGCGAGGGCCGCGGCTCAATTGGTACAGGCGCCGCCCGCACGTGCTCGGACAAGGCCTGCTTCGGCCACAGCTTCACATTGGTGTTCTTTGCGTCCATGACGGGTCTCTCCGTTCGACCGGCACGCAACGGTACCGGGTGTGTCACCGGGTTGGCCGCGTCAGTTAACCCGATTTGGACCGCTGCCGGTCCAATACGGGCGCCTGGACGCTGCATTCCCATTCGGCGGGCTGTTTTCCAAGCCTGCCCGGCGCCAAGAACCCTTCTCGCGCCGCCGTATCAGCCCCTATATATTCGTTTGTGAAGCAGAGGCAAACTATCGAAAAAACTTCAATGCTTAACGAGGTCTATAACGCCAAAATTTTGGAACTTGCGGGCAATATCCCCCGCCTGGGCCGGCTGCCAGCGCCCGACGCCACCGCCACCGCCCATTCGAAGTTATGCGGTTCTACCGTAACCGTAGACCTCAAGATGAAGGGCGGCGAGGTCGCGGATTTTGCCCATGACGTAAAAGCCTGTGCACTCGGCCAAGCCTCGTCCTCAATCATGGCGCGCCATGTCGTCGGGGCAAAGCCCGCCGAACTTCGCGAGTTGCGCGAAACGGTACGAAAAATGCTGAAGGAGAATGGCCCCCCTCCTACCGGCAAATGGGCCGACATCGCCGTGCTCGAGCCCGTGCGCGACTACAAAGCGCGTCACGCCTCCACATTGCTGACCTTTGATGCAGTCGTTTCAGCGCTCGATCAAATCGAGGCGAAGTCAGAAAGCAAACGCGCGCAGGCGGCCGAATAATCTATTTGACCGCCGCCAGACCGCCGGTCTTCGTCCTGGTCAAATCCGCACGGTCGCCAGTTGGCTTGCTACAGCTCGCGGCCAGCCGCGGAAGGTTCTGCGAAGCACCGGTATTGCCGATGCGAATAGCCGTCACCAGATCCGCAGCTTCCGTCTTGATAAGCATTGAATGGCTGCCGGCAGCGGCAAAGGTACCGATTAGCCCTGTTGGCACGCGTCCAGCTGCGTAAGTCACAAGCTCGTCGGGAGAACTGCGGCGTTCAGAGGACACCACTTTGAGTGCGGCCGAGTTGCTGCCTACCCGCAGGCTGATGGTGTCCAACGCATCGGGTAACGGCTTCTGTTCGGCGCTGTGGCGGCGCTCGATATAGCTCACGTCATAATTTTCACCGCCGGCAACGCAAGCAACGACCAGATCGAAGCTGCCAATTTCATCGCCTTCCACGGTAAGCGGATGGCGCCGAGCGAGCGTGGCAACGCCTGAGCGATCAACCAGTGCCCACCGTTGCTCGCTGATTGTTGTCGCGTGAAGACCATTGGTCATGCGGGGCGCAGGTTGCGACACAGTCGGCGGTGACGACGTCGCGACTTTCGTAGACGACGTCGGCGCGTCAGGTTCCTCGGTTGTCAGACGAGTGCGTTTTAATTCGTTGCGCGTCAACGCATGCATTGGTTCCCAAGGCGGTATGCGGAGCGCCAAATCGAGCAGATCGACCGTAGCCCCCATTTCGGCCGTGTATTGTGCGAGGCGCCCGATGTCTCGCTGAACCAGCACGAGATCTTCAGCTGAGTAATTTGCTGCGGTGGGATCTTCGCGACGGTCCCCCAGCCAGATCTGATGGACCATCACGCGTGCATTCGTAGGAACTGATCGCTGCACGCCTCCCAGCAGGACGAAGGCGCACATCGACTCGCAATCCGCGTTCGGCGAAAGCACGGCGCGCGGCTCCCCTTTCCCCTCTGCGGGAACATCAACGAGGCGTCCGACCGTAGTAGCCAGCTTCAGCTTTCGGATTTGGCGCCCCAAAGCAATGGCGCCGAGCACTGAGCCGCCATCGGAGTCGATGACAAAGGTAGCACCGGCGAGATCATGGCTTTGTGCGAAGAGCAGGAAGTGGTGCGGTGTATCCGCGGTAATTGCGCCGGCTGCTGAGATGAAGATCGTGCAGTTCTTGCCGCAAGCATCAGCAGGCCCTTGCGCGCGCAATTCGAATTGCATCGGCAACGTGCGGTCGGAAGCGCGCAGCGGCGCCGGCAACAGTAAAAGGGGCGCCGCCAAAGCGAGCGCAATAGCCAACAAAAGGGAACGGCTCATACTTCCCCTTCTCGCCACCGAGCCCTCTTCTGGCGTGGTCAAACCACGTTCTGGCTGAGCTTGGGCGGCGCCTGATACCCCCGGCGTGTCTAAGTCTTAGTGCAGTTGCGAGATTCGGGTCTAGTGTAAAAAAGTCGCTATCACCGTCGCTCTTGCTAAAATTCCAAGTTGTTCCATTGGTTTGTGACCTCATATGGAACTTTTCCGGCGCTAAACTTTAACTGGAACTTGAATTTGGACCTATGCCCTCGAAGAGACTTCAATACCCGCCGTTAGCCCAGCTGCCTCGCCTGGCGGGCCGAGGACTTGTCGGCCTCTACCGCATTACACTTTCACCTCTGATCGGCCCTCGTTGTCGGCACTTGCCAACCTGCTCAGACTATGCGGATGAGGCGATTGGACGCTTCGGTCTCTGGGCGGGCGGATGGATGACGCTCGCACGCATCATGCGCTGCCACCCATGGGGAACATCCGGCTTGGATTTCGTCCCTGAAGAGCTGCCTGAGCGCGCGCACTGGTTTCTACCCTGGCGCTATGGGCGTTGGCGAAGGGTCAACGAAACGCCGCACGGCTAGTTGCACCGTCCGACGCGCCTGCTATATCGAGTTCCACGCTTACCTGCATTCGTAGGCAGCGAGTGAGCAATAGGAGCCGCTGATGGTCGCGCTGACCTTTCCCGACGGCGCTCGCCGTGAATATCCCTCAGGCACAACCGGTCTTGACGTCGCCAAGGGCATCTCGCCCTCGCTGGCGAAACGCACCGTGGCGATGGCGCTCGACGGCGCCCTCACCGACTTGAGCGACCCCATCGATCGCGATGCCAAGATTGAATTCATCTCACGCGAAGACCCGCGCGCGCTAGAGTTGATCCGGCATGACGCCGCCCACGTGCTCGCTGAGGCGGTGCAAAATCTTTGGCCCGGCACACAGGTCACCATTGGGCCGGTCATCGAAAACGGATTCTATTACGACTTTGCTCGCAACCAGCCGTTCACGCTGGAAGATCTGCCGGTCATCGAAAAGAAGATGCGCGAGATCATCGCGCGCGACAAACCTTTTACAAAGGAAGCCTGGTCGCGCGAGCAAGCGAAGAAGACTTTTCGCGACATGGGTGAGGCCTTCAAGGTCGAGCTCATCGATGCCATTCCGGCCGACCAGCAGATCAAGGTCTACAAGCAGGGCGACTGGTTCGATCTTTGCCGTGGCCCGCACATGACGTCGGTCGGAAAAGTCGGAAATGCTTTCAAGCTGATGAAGGTGGCGGGCGCCTACTGGCGCGGCGATTCCAGAAATCCGATGCTGACGCGCATTTACGGAACCGCCTTCGCCAAGCAGGAGGAACTCGACGGCTATCTCAAGCAGATCGAAGAGGCTGAAAAGCGTGACCATCGGCGCGTGGGGCGCGAGATGGACCTGTTTCACTTCCAGGAAGAAGCGCCCGGTTCGGTGTTTTGGCACGCCAAAGGCTGGACGCTTTTCCAAGCACTCGAGAACTATATCCGCCGCCAGCAGACCGCCGCGGGCTACGTCGAGGTCAACTCTCCGCAACTCATGGACAAAACCTTGTGGGAGCTCACAGGTCACATCCCAACTTATTCGGACATGATCTTTCTTACGCAGAAACGCGAGGAAGACGAGCGGGTCTACGCGGTAAAGCCGATGAATTGCCCCGGCCACATACAGATCTTCAAAAATGGGTTGCGAAGTTACCGCGAACTACCGGTAAAGATTGCGGAGTTCGGCAAGGTCCATCGGTTCGAGCCATCGGGAGCATTGCATGGACTCATGCGCGTGCGTGCTTTCACGCAAGACGACGCGCATGTCTTCATAAGCGAAGGCCAGATCGCTGAAGAATCACTCAAGATGAATGATCTAATCCTCTCAATATACGAGGATTTCGGCTTCTCAGACGTGCGCATCAAATTCTCCGATCGTCCGGACAAACGCATCGGCGAGGATGCCGTCTGGGACAAGGCGGAAGCTGCGCTGATGGCGGCGCTAAAGGCATCCGGACGGCCATGGACTTTGAACAAAGGCGAAGGCGCCTTCTATGGGCCAAAGCTCGAATATGTCTTACGCGACGCAATCGGCCGCGACTGGCAGTGCGGCACTGTGCAAGTTGATCTCAATCTGCCCGGGCGATTGGGTGCCTTCTACATCGACGAGCACTCAAACAAGGTCACGCCGGTGATGCTTCATCGCGCCATGTTTGGCTCGCTCGAGCGCTTTACCGGCATCTTGATCGAGCACTATGCGGGCCACTTGCCGCTTTGGTTATCACCGGTGCAAGCGGTGGTCGCCACTATTACGTCAGATGCAGACGAATTTGCTCGCGGAGCGATTGAAGCCGCGCGCAAGCTGGGTTTGCGTGTCGAAGCCGATCTTCGCAATGAGAAGATCAATTACAAAGTGCGCGAACACTCACTCGCCAAGGTTCCTGCCTTGCTCGTGGTTGGCAAGAAGGAAGCGGCCGAACGTACGGTCTCGATCCGACGGCTGGGCAAGGAAGACCAGCAAGTCTTGCCGCTTGATGCAGCGCTCAAGGCCCTCGCGGAGGAAGCGGTGCCCCCGGACGTGAAGCGCGCGAAGACCGCGTGACGTCTTACTTGCCTTGGCTCACGATATAGGCGGCGAGATCAGCGGCTTCTAAGCGCGACAAAGTCATGGCCGGCATATGCGGGTGCGGCAGCAGCAGGAACAGTGCTAGCTTGCTCGCATCCAGGTCGGGCGTCCTGCCGATCGAAGAGAATGGCGGCGCCTCGCCGGTGGGATGCCGCTGATCGGATGCAACCACATGACAGGTTGCGCACCAGCGCTTGGCCAGCGTCTCGCCCTGGCGTACGTCAGCCGCGGAAACGTCCTCCGCCAGAGTTGCGGCAACAAACAGGGAGAGCAGCCCAAGGGCGACACGATGCATGACGATGGCCTCTGTGATTATTGTTGAATCATCATATACGGCAACGCGCCTTCTGTCCGCCTTGCCTCTGCACTTCCCGGAGGCTGCTCGAGTGTACGCAGAAAGCGCTCCGACCAATGGCTGATGTCGTTGCGCACGAGCACCTTGAAAGTGGCCGCATGACGTTGGCGTCGCTCATCCAGCGGCATCGACAGCGCGCGATTAATGGCAGTGCCGACGCCCTCTGAATCGTAAGGATTGACCAGCAGTGCCGCAGTGCATTCATGCGCGGCTCCGGCAAAGCGCGAGAGGATAAGCACTCCCGGCTCGTCGGCGTTCTGCGCCGCGACGAATTCCTTGGCGACCAGGTTCATCCCGTCGCGCAAGGGAGTGACTAGTCCCGCGCGCGCAGCGCGATAGAGACCGGCAAGCGCAGTGCGGCTGTGCGCCTTGTTGATATAGCGCACCGGTGTCCACGAGGCTTCACCGTAAGCGCCGTTGATGCGGCCGACCGCCTCGCCTACAGCACGGCCGAGATCCGCATATTCGGGAATGCCGATGCGGCTGCGCGGCGTAATCTGAAGGTAAGTGACCTTGCCTCGCAAATCGGGGAAGTTGATGAGGAATCGTTCGAACGCATTCATGCGCTCGGGAATGCCTTTGCTGTAGTCGAGCCGATCTACGCCGATGATCATGGCCCGCCCGGAGAGGCTCTCCAGAACGCCGCGTACAAAGTCGGTTTCGATCGCGCGGCGCGCTAGGCGCGCGAAGGCTTCAGTCTCTATTCCGACGGGGAATGTGCCGATGCTCACGACGCGGTTGCCGAAGTGGAAGCTATTGCCGTTTGCCCACGGCAGACCGCATTCGTTCGCGACGTAGCGAGCAAAGTTGGCAGTGTCGACCTCAGTTTGGAATCCGACCAGGTCGTAGTGACAGAGCGCCGGGATCAGTTGATCGTGGTTGGGCAATGCGGTGATAATTTCCGGCGGAGGGAACGGGATGTGAATGAAAAAGCCGATCTTGTTGTTGTGGCCACGATCGCGCAACGCTTTGGCCAGCGGGATTAAATGATAGTCGTGCACCCACACGACGTCGTCGGGCCTCAGCAATGTTTCAAGATGAGTGGCGAAATACTGGTTGACCCGGAAATAGCCGCCGAGGTCGCGGCGGGTGAATTCAGCGAGATCGAGCCGATAGTGCAGAATCGGCCACAACACTCGATTGGCGAAGCCGTTGTAGAATTCCTGGTAGTCGTCCTTGCCCAGGTCGACGGTGGCGTAGGAAATATTATCGTGAGTGACAGATTTGACCGTCCGGGGCCGATCTTCAGCAACGCGACCGCTCCAGCCAAACCAGAGGCCGCCATGCTTCTTAAGCGCCGGTCTGATCGCCACTTCGAGTCCACCAGCTCGTGTGCCGCGATCAGGAACGGCAACTCTGTTCGACACTACGACGAGCCGCGCCAATACCGGTCTCCCCAGCTTCGCGACAGCTTGATTGCCGTCAAAATCAATCCAGACATTGAATACGTCTGCGGAAAATTCCCCCACAACCTTCCGGTTACCGGGTGCACGTCCTCCGACAGGAGGCCATAGCGATTTCTCAGTCGAAGCGAGTCGACAAATATGTCGCGTGCCTCGTCCTGCCGGCCAATTTCCCACAATGCATCGGCCAGCCAGAACCCGCAAATCAAAAAGGCCGATTCCGGCGTGCCGAAATCGTCGGCAGCGACATACCTCATAACGTGGAAGCCGCGCCGAAGTTCACGGCCGATCGCCTCAACAGTCGACACAAAACGGGGGTCTTCGGGCAGGACCAATCCGAGTTCGGCCATCAACAGCGCACTGGCATCGAGTTCGTCGCTGTCGAAAGCCGCCGAAAACGCCTTGCGCTTTGGATTCCAGGCACGCTTGAGCACTTCCTCGCCGATACGGTCGGAAATGCCGCCCCAATAGGTTGCCCTTTCAGGTAAGTTGAGATGCTTCGCAATCGCTGCAAGGCGTTGGCAGCCCGCCCAGCACATTGCCGCTGAATGCGTGTGCACACGCGTACGTCCCCGATATTCCCAAATGCCAGAATCCGGCTCGAGCGCGAACTTCGCGGCTTGTTCGCCAAGCGGCTCGATCGTGTGAAATAACGCGGCGTCGCCCGGACGCGGCAGCCTTCGATCGAAGAACATCGGAGTTGCTGCCATGATAATGCTGCCGTACACGTCGTGCTGGCTTTGATTGACTGCTGCGTTGCCGATTCGCACCGGTCCGTCACCGCCGTATCCGGCAAGCGCAGGAGCCGTTCTCTCCTCCAGCACATCAGTATGCACGACGCCGTAAAGCGGCCGGATCCGATCCGCGCGGCCGCCGGCGATACTCAGAATATACGAGATGAAGTCCTCCATCGTGCGCGTTGCGCCGATGCGATTGAGGGCGCGCACGACAAAAAAGGCATCGCGCATCCAGCAAAACCGATAGTCCCAGTTGCGCCCCGATCCTGATACTTCGGGTATCGAGGTGGTGAGAGCAGCAACGATCGCGCCGGTCTCTTCGTAGTTGCACAGCTTGAGCGTGATGGCGGCGCGGATGATCTCGTCCTGCCAGTCGATGGAAAAGGCCAACCGCCTGACCCACTCCACCCAATAGTCGTGTGTGCGGTCGCAGAAATCGCGACACGTACTTTCGAGCGAACCCTCGAACGGCTCGTCGGTACCAAACACCAAATGCACCGGGCGGGTGAGGATGAAGGAGGCTTCATTCTCCACATATGAAAGCGGTGCATCAGTCGTGAGCCTGACCGGCACCTCATCACGCCAATAACGAATGTGGTTACTACCTGAGGACCGCGATGTAACCGGCTCGCCATAACGGTGGGTGGACCGGAAGCGGATGGTGACGCGCGGCATGCCTCTGATCGGCTCAATAATGCGCATGAGCTGAGGCGGACGAAACGTGCGGCCAAAGATCTGAAAGCGTGGCGCAAAATCGGTGATGCGCACGGCGCCGCCATTATTGTCGATCAATTCGGTCGCGACGATCGCAGTGTTGCGGACGTAATCGGATTTGGTCTCGACTAGACCGTCGAGCACGACGTCGGTGAATCCCTTGTCCTCTTTGCCGGCAAGCAGCCGACAGAACACAGGGTCACCGTCATAGCGTGGCATGCACCACCACACGATGCGCGATGACGGCTCCAGGAGCGCTGCCGTGCGGCCATTGCCGATGACGGCAAGATCGAGTCCGTAATCGGTCATGGGCGAACCTGCCCATTGTCAGCAAGAGTCCGCAACGCGGTCCGTACCTGAGCGGGATTCTTGAATATGCCAGTCAGCCCCGGGAATCGGCGGCTAACACTGAATCCCTTGCCACCAATGTCCGGCAATACCTCGAAAACCGATTCATCGGTGATGTCATCACCGATAAACACGGGCACACGGCCGCTAAATGGTGGATGAGCCATCAGCTTACGAATGCTGTCGCCTTTGTTAATACCGGGACGTTTGATTTCGAACAGCGCCTTGCCCAATAACAATTCGGTTGGCTCACCGGGAAATGCTGTACGGCAACTTGCGATATGACGGCGGATGCGCTCCGCCTGAGCCGGTGCATTTCGGTAGTGCAGTGCAAGCGAGTAATTCTTGTCTTCCACAACAATGCCTGGAGCAAAGCTTGCCGCATCGGCAAGTCGCTGCCGCAAATCTTGCGGCAACGGCTTGGCCCAATAAAATATCTGACTATCGTTCAGGCGCATTTCGGCCCCATGCCCGCCGATCGCTGGCAACCGTAGCGGGGCGAACAAACGATCGATATCGCTGACCGGCCGGCCGCTGACCAAAGCAACGGCGCCGTCCGTCAGATCGAACAGGTTCTTGAGCGACGCAAGCAGCGCTTCGGAAACCTGCACTTCGGTTGGCGATGGGCCGATATCAATAATCGTGCCGTCCACGTCGAGCAAAAGGGCAACCGTTCTCAAATCAAGCTTGGCAAAAACGTCCATAACGGGGTCGTTGGCAATCGTCTGCACTACTATAATTCCATTCGATACAAGAAAGTTCGTCAGATCGCTTACGTTTTCAGCGCGCCTGCACCTCGACGTCGCCGTCGACGCCAGTAACGACCTTAAATTCGCGCTCGAACACTTTTCCCTCATTGCGGGCTATAGCGCGATATTCGCCTTCGGCGAGGATCACCCGTGGAAACGCACCAATCGATTCCTTGATCACGTCGCCGCCGGGCGTAAGCACCGACCACGCGGTGTTGGCAAGTGCTTCGCCACCGCGGTCGGTCACCAATTTGAGCGTAATGGCGGCGGCGCGATGCGTAACTGTAATATCGGTCAACTTGCCGGCTTGCACGCGGATGTCGGATCGCACGACCGAATTGGCGTCGCCGTAATTCGACACGATGTAATAGGTGCCTTCCGGCACCACCAACACGTCGCTCGTCATCACATGCTCGGCGATTGGCCGGCGGTCGCCGGCCTCGAATTGGCTGCCTTTGTATACGTCGAAGGAAATTTGGCCGGGCGGGATGCGCACGTCGCCCACCTTGCCTTCGATCCGAAGACCGCCTGCCGGCAAATCGAAATCTTCGCGAACGTTCGCGGCGCGCAAGTCGACAGGCTTGACAGCCGTGGCAAGTCCAAAGCCCACATGCACGATGTAGGTGCCGGCCGGAAGTACGAGCGTTGGCGTCGGCGACTTGTCTTCCTTCACCAGTTTGAAACTTCCGTTCGCGTCAGCTTTGGCGTTGTAGACACGCCAGGTGAGGCCGCCGCCGATTGGCTGTGTGTCCTTGCCGAAGCGGGCGCTCAGTGCAAGCGCCACCTGCCCGGCCGGGACTGCCGGAATCGAAGCCGTGGTGGTCGTCGAATTCGGCGCCTGGGATGGCGATTGCGCCGGGGGCGCTGACGACACTGGCAGGTTGCTTGGGCCGAACATATCGCTGCGTGTGGCCGGCACCGGCGAGATTAGCCCGGTCGACGGTGTGGCCGAAAAAAGCGAATTCTGCGCAAGCGCCGGCGTCGTGACTGCAATGACTACAGGCACAAGAGCCCGCCATAGCCCGCCGCGCAAGGCGGCAATTGCAGATTCCCTCTTCATGGCGCGGTTGTTTTCGGCCGAAATCGAGGCGATTTCAAGCCGAGCGCCAGGCTAGGCGGTTTGTGACCACGTTAACGCTGTGGTAGGCGCAACCGCACGATTTTCACGAGGCCGCCGATGCCCGACGCTCTAGAGCTGCTAAAGACCCGCCGATCGGTCAAACCGATCGAACTGGCCGGCCCGGGCCCGACCGCATCAGAAATCGACACGCTGCTGAGAATCGCTTCGCGGGTCCCGGACCATGGGAAGCTTGCGCCCTGGCGGTTTATCCTGTTCGAGGGCGATGCCCGCTCTGCCGCCGGCGAGGCGATTGCTTCCGCGTTTCGCGCCGACCATCCCGACGCCACCGCAGAGCAGATAGGATTTGAACGCAAGCGGCTAGCGCGCGCACCGCTGGTCATCGCGGTGGTCAGCCGCGCCGGCCCGCATGTAAAAATTCCCGAATGGGAGCAGCAGCTATCCGCTGGGGCCTCAGCCATGAGCCTGGTCTTGGCCGCCCACGCCATGGGATTTGCCGCGAGCTGGATTACCGAGTGGTATGCCTATGACCGGCGCGTTCTGGATGTTCTCGGTCTTGCCGCAAATGAGCGGATCGCCGGATTTGTACATATTGGCCGACCGGCCAAAGCCCCGGAGGATCGTGAGCGCCCTAGTCTCGGCGCGATCGTCACACGGTTCGGGACGTAAGGAACTAATCATCCGCCCTGACATTTAACCTTTATGTAATGCGGCGGGCGCACGCTCCCTGTCACGTTTCGGTCACAAGACTCCGCCAGCACTCTTTACGAATGTTGGATTGGCGCGCTCGTGCGAGGGAATTCCCGAGGTAACGGGCGGGATAGGGAGAAACGGTCTTGGTGTTCGAGGGCTTATTCGCGCGAGCGCGCAATGGCGACCGTTCGGCGGAAGCCACCACGCAACCGCAGCCCGCCGTCACACGCCCGACCATTGGTCTGGCGTTAGGCGGCGGCGCCGCTCGTGGCTTTGCCCATATCGGGGTCATGCGCAAGCTCTTGGAACACGGCATCGTGCCCGACGTGATTGTCGGCACATCGATCGGAGCCGTGGTCGGCGGCTGCTATGCCGCCAAGGAAATGGACAACCTCGAAACCTGGGCCCGGACCCTGACCGTGCGCGGCATCCTCGGTTATCTCGACATCAGCTTGTCGGGCTCCGGCCTGATCGGGGGTGGCCATCTCGCCAACCAACTCGAAACCGGACTTAAGGATACACGCATCGATAATCTCCCAATCCGGTTTGCAGCGATCGCCACTGAATTCAACACCGGTCACGAAATTTGGCTCACGCGCGGACGGCTGAGCGACGCACTCCGTGCGTCCTATGCTCTGCCGGGAATTTTTCCGCCGGTGTTGATCGGCGGTCGTTGGCTGGTGGATGGCGCATTGGTCAATCCCGTACCGGTGTCGGCCGCCCGCGCTCTCGGCGCACGGTTGGTGATCGCCGTCAATCTCAATGCCGATCTTTTCGGCCGCGGAACGATTATCGCCAGTCACGGCTCTGATGACAGCGAACCGATCAGCACGGAAGGCAAATTAAACGGACTGCGCGGGATGTTTACCGGCGATCGTTCGATGCGCCGGCAATTCTTCGGCCGGCGTGGACGCCCCGGATTGCCAACTGTCATGGTTGAAGCTTTCAACGTCATGCAGGATCGCATCACCCGTGCGCGACTGGCTGGCGACCCGCCTGACGTGCTCATCAGTCCGCGCCTCGGCAGCGTCGGCTGGTTCGAATTTCATCGCGCTGCCGAAGCAATCCAGATAGGCACCGAGGCAGCCGAAAAGGCCATCGATGCAGTCAGCGAGGCGATCACCGCACTATCGCAGCCGAGTAACGGCGGGACACACTAATCGATACTTACGCGGTGCGGATATAGTCCCGCATCGCCTCGGATTCGCTTTCGATTTCTTCGACGCGTTGCTTCACCACGTCCCCGATCGAAATAAGGCCGGCCAGCCTGCCGTTGGCAATCACCGGCATGTGGCGGAATTTTCCAGCCGTCATACGCTCCATGATACTGGCGACCGTGTCGTCCTCGCCGCATGTTGCGACTTCGCGCGTCATGATCTGACCGACTGGCAAAGCAAGTGCATCTGCGCCATGCTCAGATAGCGCACGCACGATATCGCGCTCCGATAATATGCCGGCGAGGCGCCCTCCCGCGCCACGGATCAGGACTGCACCGATGCGATGCGCGGAGAGCAATTTCGCCGCCGACGCCAAATCGGCCGCCGGCTCGATGCAAATGATATCGCCGCCCAAGTTACGTTTCTTGGCGGCCAGGATCGCTTTGACGTTCATGGCAGCCTCCCTTGCGCATGATTATTTTTCAACGAGCATCACGCGCGAACAACATGATACCGGTTCACGATAGACCACGACCGGGCATGGCAGGAACGATCCCGCCATCCACTCCGTTCCGTCAAGACGCAAATGTGTGAAGTCAGACCTGCACGACCCAAATTGACTAATGTGGCGCTGCAGCAGAATCTTCGAATTGCGGCAAATGCGGTGTTGGGTCGAACCAGGAAAACAGGAACAGGCCCGCGAGGAAGCCACCGATATGCGCCTGCCATGCCACGGTCTGGTCACTGCCGGTAATCGGAAGTGAACCGAGGCCGAACAGGATATTGATACCAAACCAGACCACCAGGAACAGCACGACACGCGTGTCGGCCAACACATTGCGCAGTGGGATCGCCGGTACGCGATAAGTGCTCTCGTCAAATCGTCCCAACAGCCCGAGTGGTCCGCCACGCTGGAACACGAAACGCATCGCAGCTGCCATGGTGCCGGAAATTGCGGCCGACGCACCGATCATCGGAAATTGCTCGCCCGCATGAGTGGCCAGATGTAAGGCGGCTCCCGCCGCCGAGGTCACGGCAAAAAATGCGAGAAAGCGAGGCGCACCGAAGCGGCGCGCAACCGCGCTTCCGAACGGCAGCAGCCAAATCGTATTGACGCCCAGGTGAGTCCAATCGGCATGTATCAATGCATAGGTAAAGAAGGTCCACACATCTGCGCCGCCCCCAGGCAACGCGCCACCAAGCACAACCGAACTGTCGTAGCGCGCCGGAATGAAAGCGAAGCTGAGCAGAAATTCGATGTCCTGTTGCTCGCTGAAAACGAACATGCGCACCGCATGAATAAGCACCAGCACAGCCAGCACGGCGATGACAACAGGAGGGATGTTGAAAAGAGGTTCGCGTTGCACGAGAAGACCCGGTGGGAGACTTGAGTTACGCCGCTTCGCTACCCAGCCGCAAGATGGGGCGCCACAAAGAAAAAGGGAGGGCTTCCGCCCTCCCTTGCGCTGCGTTGCGGGGTTATTGCCGCGCCTTGATGGCTCGGTCACATCCCTCGCCTCCCGAGGCTCTCAAGTTCTTGAGGACGGCCGCGTCAGACGCCGGTCCTCCCACATGGATCGGCGCGGACCATAGGGGGCCATCTGTGCTCTGCCAACGCGACTCTCGTTTTAACGCTAACTGCCGATTGGCAACGGCAGGCCTACTGCGGCACGAACCCTGCTCCCTACGCCATGTCACGGCAAAAAAGCCGGAACGCCTGTCCCGATCGGGGACAGACGCGACACGTCGCGGCCGAACAGGTATCGCAATGAAACACGCCTCAACGCAGGCATTGTTTGACTACTGGAACCGGCGGCGCGGCCATCGCTGGGCCCCCGCGCGATCCGAAATCGATCCCGCAGATATTCGTCACGTTCTTGGCGATACGTTTTTGCTGGCATCGGATTTCGTCGACGACCTGAGGTTTCGTCTCGGCGGTACCCGCGTCTGCGCGCTGTTCGCTCGTGAAATCAAAGGCGAGAGCTTCACCGGTCTGTGGAGCGAAACAAGCCGCGAGAAGATTGAGGACCTCCTGACTGTCGTTCTTGATGAAAAGGTGGGAGTTGTCGCAGGCGTTCTAGGACGCACTGAAAGCGGTGCCGAAGTCGAACTGGAATTGCTCCTCCTACCGCTCGCTTTTGATGGCCGCAGCCGTGTTCGTGCGCTCGGTGTGTTGGCACCCCTGACGCCGCCCTATTGGCTTGGCGAACAGCCTGTCGTCGGGCTCGAGCTCCGGACGCTCCGTCATATCGGCCCAAAATCCAATATTGACGCGCCTGTTTTCGGACAGGCGAACGATAGGCCCCGTACACGGCACGGTTTCGTCGTGTATAGCGGCGGCCGTGAATCCGACGGGAAGTTGCCCGGCTAACCCATCGTTAACGATAGGCTAATAGCCTATAGGCTGCGGAAATCCTTTCCGATCCCGACACCTATGGCATTGCCACTGACCAAACCGGTGATCCTGCCTCTGGCCGAGGAGCGCCGGCGCCATCAGCGCGTGAAAGTGAACCTGCTCGGCCGCTACATGCTTGCCGATCGGCGCGAGTTTCCGTGTCAGATCGTCGACATGTCGCCAGGCGGCATGGCGTTGATTGCGCCTATCGCTGGGCAACCTGGCGAACGAGTGATCGCCTACGTCGACCATTTGGGCAGGCTCGAGGGCAAGATTGCGCGTGTCATGGAGAACGGTTTCGCGATGACCATTGGCGCGACGCTACGCAAGCGCGACAAGCTCGCGGCGCAGCTCACTTGGCTCGCCAACCGCCAGATCCTGAACCTGCCGGAAGATCGCCGCCACGATCGCTTCGCACCACGAAACGCGATGGCAAGGCTGGTTCTGCCGAACGGCACGAATGTCGCGTGCCGTGTGATCGACCTGTCGCAATCTGGCGCCGCGATTGGCATCGCGTCTGATCTCCGGCCGCCGGTCGGGGTTGTCGTCACTGTGGGCAAAACGCAGGGCCGCGTCGTGCGGCACATCGAAGATGGCTTCGCCATCGAATTCATGCGCCTGCAGCACCCCGATTTCGTGGAAGACAATGTCACCGGCGAATAGGGTCACCGCTCGGTAAATCCTGCGCACGAATTTGCGCACAATCCCGGCTGTGAGAATGTGGGCCGGTCGGCCATTCGTCGGACAGCGATACTCGTTTCCGGACATCGCCAAACGTAAACGCCCGCGCGCGAAGCCGCGCGCGCACACATCTTTTCGCCTGTCACACGTTAATACCGACTATTTTAGATAAATAGTATTACTTAAGATTTTAAGTTGATTCTACTTAAGGTTTAATAGTATTCGTGTCGATCTTTATTTGAATACTTCTTAAAATGACTTGCACGGCTTAGCCCCAATACAAACGGTTTGTGGGAAATGTGGCCCCAACAAGACGGGGGGCCGCAATGGCCAGGCGTTTCAAACAGGCACTGTGGGCTGCCAGCGTGCTGGCCCTCGCCGGCGTGGCGGTCGCTGCCACTTCCGCGAGCGTGGCGTCAGCCGGCGAACACACTGCATCCTTGGGCGGATCATCGGCGCCGTCAGAGCGCCCAATTTTCATCACCGTCGGGGAACCAACGCGGGCGCCAATCGGCTGGGTCGATTTCTGCATCGAATACAAGCCGGAATGCGCGACCAAGCCGTCAGAGCCGCGTGACGTCGTTCTCACATCCAAGGCGTGGCTCGACATGATCAAGGTCAACGCCTGGGTGAACCAGTCGATCAAACCGATGACCGACATCGAACATTGGGGCGTCGTCGAGCGCTGGAACTACCCCGACGACGGTTACGGCGACTGCGAAGACTATGTGCTGCTCAAGCGCCGCATGCTCACGCAGGCTGGTTGGCCGCGCGAGGCGCTACTCATCACCGTTGTCCGAGACAAAAAGGGTGATGGCCACGCCGTGCTGACGGTGAAGACCGATCGCGGCGAATTCGTCCTCGACAATCAAGAGTCTGAAGTCCTGCCCTGGACCAAGACTGGCTACCGCTTTGTGAAGCGGCAATCGCAGTCCGATCCGAATTTGTGGGTTGCGCTCGGCGAACCGCGCGTCGCCCCGGCCACGGTTTCGGCGCGCTGACCAGAAAGGAAATCGCGCTCCCGGTCACGTCCCCACCCCTCCCCGTCCCCAGACCGGGTTCGCGAGCGGCCGGGCCTTCCCCAAGGCCCGGCCGCACACTTTTGCACTAACGAAAGTGCTCCAGCCGCTTGTCAAAAGCAGACGCAAAACAATTTGATTTTGATCTCCGCTGCTATCGCAATGAGCTAATCGACAACCTCATCGGCGATAGCGAGTAAGGTTGGTGGGATAATGAGCCCAAGTGCTTTTGCCGTTTTTAAATCAATCGGCCACGCGGCCGCGCCGCCCGCCAGCTTGATAAATTCACGCCATCTCATCGCCGCCCCGAAGTTTCACACGGGCATCGTACTAATTCAAACAAGCATATTGGAAGGGCCTGTAGCCTGGCCAAAAACCAAGTACGGCCATAGTCTGCGCGATGCACAGGGCACGACCGCGTAAGGTGTTCCATCCATGCGATTGTCACGAAACAGTCAAGCTACCGGCAAATTTTGAATGCATAGTTACGGATGGGGCAGCGGGCCAGCATTGCGAGGTCCTCATGCAACGTATTGACGTTACAAAAGTGAGTCCGGGCGCCTATCAGGCGACCGCAGCACTGCAAGCCTATGTCGATCAGTCCGGCCTTGATGCTAAATTGCGCGAACTCATCAAAATCCGTGCTTCGGAAATCAACGGCTGCGCATTTTGTCTCGCCATGCATACGCGCGATGCACGTAGGCTCGGCGAAACCGAAGAGCGCATGCACCTACTCGATGCGTGGCGCGAGGCCCCCGTCTACAGCGCGCGCGAGCGCGCGGCTTTGGGCTGGATCGAGGCGATCACCTTGGTGGCACAAGGACATGTTCCGGATGACGTCTTCGAGGAGGTGCGCAAACACTTCTCGGAGAAAGAGATTGTCGATCTCACCGCCGCGGCGGTCGCCATCAATACCTGGAACAGAATTGCAATCGCATTCCGCGTTCCGCCGCAGATCGATAGCAAGAAAGCGGCGGCGGCCTAGCCGATCCGTTTGAGCCCCTTTGCATACTGCTGCCAGCGGCGCACATAGATGTCGGCGCCGGCGCGGATCATCGATACGGCTTTTTCATCGAGGGTCCGAATTGCGCGCGCAGGCGCACCCACAATGAGTGAGTTGTCGGGAAAGCTTTTACCCTCGGTCACGACGCTGCCGGCGCCCACGAGGGAATTCTTCCCGATTTTGACACCATTGAGCATGATCGCACCCATGCCGATCAATGAATTGTCGCCGACCGTGCAGCCATGCAGGATGACATTGTGCCCGATCACGCACTCGCGGCCGATCGTCATGGGAAACCCAGGATCCGTATGGAGCGTGGCATTGTCCTGGATCTGCGACCGCTCGCCGAGCTCGATCCATTCATTGTCGCCGCGCAGCACCGCGCCAAACCAGACGCTTGCTTCGGCTTTGAGCCGCACGCGACCGATCAGCACAGCGGTATCGGCCACGTAGTATTGGCCGTCACCAGGAAATTCCGGCGCCTGTCCGTCGAGCTCATAAATGGGCATTGCCGCGCCTCTTTCGTAAGACGGGCGAATTTGCCTGAACAGCAGTGGTGAGGAAAGCGCCTTAGTCTAGCAGAGACCGCAGGCCTGTAACGTCATCACCAGGACCAGGCCTGACATCAGGCTCCAGAACCCGGCGATCAGAGTCGCCAGGAATACAAATTCGAAACGGCGCCCTTCCTGCCGCCGGCCGAGAATGGTGTTACGCATGATCAGGAATGGAGCCGAAACCACCAGCACCGGAATCGCCGCGAACGTCGCAGCGCCTGGTCCGGCGCTGAGCTGGTTGAAGCTCGGCAGTCGGCTGGTGACGACCCGATAGCCGGAGCTGCACATGCCGGCGACGGCAAAGCCGAGCAACAGCGCGAACAACATTTGCACTGATTCCGGGGTCATCCGCGACCTCAACGCAATACGAGAGGCCATCTGTTGCAAACGGGGTGAGCTCCCGCCAGCCAATCCTTAACGAATGGTAAATGCCCCGAAGGCGTTGGCAGCGCATGGCGTGGCATAATCCGACCGATTCGCCCGCAACGGGCTTGCAAGGAGCAGGCATTGGCCAGTCTCGCGCAGGAGTCGTCCACGGCCCGGCGTACCCCCCAGCGCCGCCGACGTCGCGGGCACAGCCCGCTGCTGGCGCCGCTGGTGGTTTTCGGTGCCGTGGTTGTTTTCGCCGGGGTCTATGTCGCTTACGTGCTGTGGCCGCGTTGGCCCGATGCGCCGGTCGCGCTCGATGCGCCTTCGCTGCCGATAGTGATTTCGGGCACCGCCTTTAACATCGAGCCGGCCGCGATCCGCATGAGCGTCCAGCGCCGCCCTGGTGTACATGAACGTGTCGACCTCTCCTATCTATGGCCCAGCCTGGTACCTCCCGACCCTGCCATCAAACCGACAGTCGGTGCCCCGATCGATCCGAATGAGCGCCTGTTCGTGACGATCGCGTCCGGAGATGCCACTCTGCCACTGATGGAGCGCGTGCAAACGATCTACCCGCGCTATCTCGTGGCGGAGCCGACCGCAGGTCCGCCCGGCCTCACGTTTCGCGGCTTTCGTGATGACACGCCCTATGACGGCGATGATCTTGTGTTCGAGTCCAACGCACCGGAGCACTTTCTGGCACGGTGTTCGCGCAAGGGAGTTACCAATTCGGGCGTGTGCCTGCTCGAGCGGCGTATTGGCAATGCCGACATCACCTTGCGATTCCCTCGCGACTGGCTGACCGATTGGCAAAACGTCGCGAGCAATATCGACCGCCTGATCGCGCGGCTACACTCCAGTTAGCGATCAATCCACCAGATCGACGTCCAGAATCGGCAATTCGAGAATATAGGACCGGCGGCCTTTTTCGATTTCCAGAAACAACACGGCGATGAATTCTTCGCCGATATAAACTTCCAATGAATCGGTTTTCTTCGGGCGCGTCACCACGCGAATATTCTCGTTGTCGAATTTGCGGCGGAGATAGGCGTTGAGCGTCGGCACCGGTTGAATGCTGGGATCGCTGCCGACCTGGATAACCATGCGAAAATTGTAAGAGCGCTCGCCATCCTCATCGTCGACAGTGAGCTCCCCAAGATCATCTTCCCCAACGAAAATTTCGGCAGCATCCGAGCCCTTCGGCACCACGCGAATTTGCGCGTTTCCAAACAGCTTCTTGAGATAGCCGTCGAGTTTTCTGACTTCCTGAACGTCCAAGGGCCGCTCCTGTCTTAAGGCAACGTCTCCTTGCCCGATCGGACAGCCCGACGCAAGCGTGTCTCAGCCGTCGAGCATGATACCGTACAGCATCTGGTCCATCGCCCGCGAGGGCTCGGGGCAACCAGCTTCACCCACGACCTTGGCCGGCACGCCAGCGACGGTAACATTGTTCGGTACCGGTTTAATGACAACCGAGCCGGCGGCAATGCGTGCGCAATGGCCGACCTCGATATTGCCAAGAATCTTGGCGCCTGCCCCGATCATTACGCCGCGACGGATTTTCGGATGGCGATCTTCGTGCTCCTTGCCGGTGCCACCGAGCGTGACGTCATGCAGGATCGAAACGTCGTCCTCGATTACCGCGGTCTCGCCGACCACCAGGCCCGTAGCATGATCGAGGAAAATACCGCGCCCGATTTTTGCCGCCGGATTGATATCGCACTGAAACACAGATGATGCGCGGCTTTGGAGGTAGAGCGCGAAATCCTTACGGCCTTTGCCGTAAAGCCAATGCGCCAGGCGATGCGTCTGGATCGCGTGAAAACCTTTGTAATAGAGCACCGGCTCTATGAACCGGCTGGTGGCCGGATCACGGTCGACGGTGGCTACGATATCGGCACGGAAAATCTCGCCGAGCGCTGGCAGATCCTCAAGCGCGTCGTTATAGGCCTGGCGGATCAGATCTCCAGACACGTCTGCATGAGCAAGCCGCTGGCTGACGCGATGAGCGATCGCGGCTTCGAGCTTGTCGTGATGGAGAATGTTTTCGTAGATGAAAGTAGCGAGCTCCGGCTCGCGGCGCGCAACGTCCTCCGCTTCGCTGCGGATACGCACCCAGACCGGATCGACTTTATCGAGGCCCCGTGCGGGCCGTGTCTGATATTGAGCCATGCCCAGGTTCTCCCGGCACCTCTCAGATCCCCCATGGGTCTTTTATCACAATTTTGGAGCCGCAAGAGAGCGCTGCAAGGCGCCCCGCGCATGGCTCACCCGCGTTGGTTAAGGAAGTCGATAACGCCGGCCTTATAGACCTTGTCGCCGACCGCCAACATATGGTCACGCCCCGGAATATCGAGGGCGCGTGCACCTGGGATGAGCGCAGCCAATTCATGCGCATTGCCGGCTACTTGATCTGTTGTCCCGACTGCAACCAATACCGGCATACGGATGCCTGCCACCTCGGCGCGGCTTAGCGTCTGTCGCGATCCGCGGATGCAGGCTGCGAGCGCGCGCAAGTCTGATTTGGTCTGTTCGGCGAAGATACGAAACAGGCGGCCTGTCGGATCTTGCACATCCGCCAGCGATGGCGCTTCCAAGGCCTCCGCGATGCTTTCGGGGAGGCCGACCCCCTCCACCAACCGAATGCCCAGCCCGCCGAGAATCGAGGAGCGCATACGCGCGGGTTGATTCACGGCGAGAAACGCCGTGATGCGGGCGCCCATCGAGTAGCCCATGACATCGGCGCGTTCGATCTTAAGATGATCGAGCAGAGCGCGAACATCTTCCGCCATGGCAGCGCTGTGATAGCTGGAAGGGTCGTAGAGCTTGCTCGACGCGCCATGCCCGCGGTCATCGAGCGCGATCGCGCGCCGACCAGCACGCGTGAGCGCAGCGACCCAGCCGGGATGCACCCAGTTCACCTCCTTGTTGGAGGCGAAGCCGTGCACCAGCACAATCGGCTCGCCCTCGCCCTCGTCGAGATAAGCGATCTCGACCGCGCCATTCCGGAAACTAGGCATGGGGCGTTTTAACTGTGAGCCAGTGCGACGGCAATTGGCTGCATTCGCTCGCGTCTTTGTCTCTCCTTGCGGCGGCGAAGAATACGCAAGGTCGCCCGTTCGGTCGCACTCTTGAGTGCGGATACAAAACCGAACAGGGCAAACAACGCGCCCAGAAGCCAGATGCTTGCATCGAAAGCAAAGGCCGCAAACGCAATTGCGCCGCGCCCAGCAATCTTCAGTATGGCGCGCGTGCGGCTTCCTTCCTTCTCGGCGAGTTTGGCAACCCGTGTCATGTCGCCGGGTTCTTTTGCAATCTTGAGGCCGTCGACCGCAGCGCGTCCTCCGGCGGCCTTTTCGACGCGGCCAACGTCACGCGCAAATTGCAGCAATCCGCCCGCCCGCTCGACCTTCACGGCTTCGCGGCCGGCGCGCTCTGCCATCGCCGGCTCGGAGAGACCTGCCTTGCGTATCATGCGGCCGAGATTGCCTGTGAGTTCGGCCCCGAGGCTTCCGGTCTTGCGTGCGGCTTTCACAAGCGTGAGTCCGGCACGTGCGGGCGCGGCAGCGCCAAAAGTTACGTAGGTGGCTGCGGTGATCGCAATTCCAACGGAAGCCAGCCCAAGCACCAGCTCGTCAGCTTTCTGCCCTGTCGCCAAGCGCGTTCCCTCGCGCAGGGCGTCACGGATATCGCCGAACACAAACAGATCGCCGAGCGTGGTGCCGGCAAGCGCGGCGATGTCGTCCGGCTCACCGGTGACAAAGCCGCGCGCGAAACTCTCTGCCCTGTGCCGCATGGTGGCAGTTTCGGCCCTCGCATTTTTCACCCTGTCCACCAATGACGGATCGAGCGGCACATGCCGATAGAGCGCAAGATCGATAAAACTCTGGGCGAGATCAGCATCATGCGCGGCCAAAGCGTTTTCGATTTCACGCTGCGCCACGGTGACGTCGAATTTGTCTTCCAGCGCATGATTGGCAATACGCGCCGGATCATCGAGGCCGACAATCGCCTCGGTCGCGCGCGGGATCATATAGGCCGTGGCCACAGCGAGTAACGCCGCGGCGGCAAGGGCAAGCGCGATACGCGGGCCGCGCACTAGGCTTTTCTGTAATGGTTCCAATTCGTGGGTTCCAATCTTGATCGGAGAATCGTCGCCGACACCCGAGCCTTTCAATATTCAAGTGCACGCAACCAAGGCGTTTCAACGGCACCGTATATTGCTTTCGCAATTGAGCTAGGCATTGCGCAGGCGCCTCGCTATGGTGCCCTTGAAAACTCGCCGCCGAAGCGCGGCAGCATGAGGAGATTCCATGGCGGAACATGTCGTCCCCCACTTTCACAACGATCCGGGCGTACCAGTCATCGAGATCGGCGCCACGGAATTCATGTGCGTCGGAGCGACACCCCCGTATGACCACCCGCATGTGTTCCTCGACATGGGCGAAGATAAAGAAATCATCTGTCCGTATTGCTCTACGCTTTACCGCCACGATCCGGCACTCGACTCGCATGCGGCCCGACCGCCGCAATGCGCGTTGACACACTCCGCTGCTGCCTGAGCTTTTTCGGGGCTTTTAGCCATGGCGCCCGCGCGTCATGTCATCGTCGCCGGTGCCGGCATTGCCGGGTTGACGGCCGCGCTGGCCCTCGCCCGCGCTGGCATACGCGTGACCGTATTCGAGCAGGCCGAGAAACTCGAAGAGGCCGGCGCCGGACTTCAGCTTTCCCCTAATGCGAGTCGCGTATTGATCGCTCTCGGGCTCCGAGAACGTCTGGCATCAGTCGCGGTGACGCCACAGGCTATCCGCGTCATGTCCGGTGGCTCCGCTCGTGAAATTGTGCGTATTCCGTTGGGTGACGAGGCGGAGCGCCGCTACGGTGCACCTTACTGGTCGATCCACCGCGGCGACTTGCAATCAGCGCTCGCCGATGCTGTCCGAAGCGAGATTGATGTGGCACTTAAGCTCGGTGTCCGGGTCGAAGATTTCGCAGCCCACGTCAAAGGTGTCAGCGTGGTCGCCAGGCAGGGCACCCAGGTGCGCAACGAACGTGGCATCGCGCTGATTGGTGCCGATGGCATCTGGTCGAATGTCGCTGCGCGCTTGCGCCGACAACAGCCGCCTACATTTCGTCACCGCACCGCCTGGCGTGCACTCGTTTCCGCCGATGCTGTGCCGGCAGAATTCCGCCAGCCATTGGTGCACCTTTGGCTCGGCCACGACGCGCACCTCGTGCACTACCCGGTCAAAGCCGGCAAACTTATCAATATCGTCGGCATCGTCCACGATGAGTGGAACGAGATTGGCTGGTCCGCAGCCGGCGACCGCATCGAAATCCTCCGACATTTCTCCCGCTTGACTTGGTCGGAGAAGGCCCGCGCGCTCATCTCGATTCCCGATCGCTGGCTGAAATGGGCGCTGTACGACCGCAAGGACCCCTTCCGTGGCACCAGACTTCCTGTGACGCTGATCGGGGACGCCGCCCACCCGATGCTGCCATTCCTCGCGCAGGGCGCCGGCATGGCAATCGAGGACGCCGCGGTCATAGCCGACATGCTGTGTAAATATCTCGACGACCCATCTGACGCCGTACGCGCGTATGAAGGTGCGCGGTGGCACCGCACCGCACGTGCCCAACAATTTTCCCGCCGCCAAGATCGCATTTATGGGCTGACGGGGCCGGAGGCGTTCGTTCGCAATCTGGCAATGCGAGCGATGGGCGGAGAAAAGCTGCGCGCTCGTTACGATTGGCTCTATAGTTGGCGTCCACCCGAACGCTACAGTGCGTGATCCTGAAAAGTGGGACCGGTTTTCGGAAGAGCGCAAACCAAAGAGTTCAGTCGTATGATGTTTCCCTCGACCGTCGCCGGCAGCCTGCCGAAACCGTCCTGGCTGGCCGAACCGAACAAGCTGTGGCCGCAATGGCGCCTGCAAGGCGAGGAGCTGGCAGCGGCCAAGCTCGACGCCACATTGCTTGCGCTCAAGTGGCAGGAGGACGCCGGCATCGATATCATCTGCGACGGCGAAATGTCCCGCCAGCATTTCGTCCACGGCTTCCTTGAATTTGTCGATGGCATCGACTTCGCACATAAGGTCGAGATGGGAATCCGCGCCGACCGTTATAAAGCCATGGTCCCGGTGGTCCGTGGAGAACTCAAACTCAAAGGCCGTGTGCATCAGGCGGAAGCGCGTCACGCGCGCGTTCATACGCAGCGCAAACTCAAGATCACTCTGCCTGGGCCGATGACGATTTCCGACACGATCGCCGACGCGCATTACGGCGACAAAATCAAAATGGCGATGGCTTTCGCCGACCTGCTTAACACGGAAGCGCGCGCGCTCGAAAAGGATGGCGTCGATGTCATCCAGTTCGATGAGCCGGCCTTCAATGTGTTCATGGGCGAAGTCGCCGGATGGGGCATCGAGGCGCTCCATCGCGCCATCGATGGCCTCAAATGCGCAACCGCCGTGCATATCTGCTATGGCTATGGCATCAAAGCCAATATCGACTGGAAGAATTCGCTCGGCGCCGAGTGGCGGCAATACGAGGAAATTTTCCCGGCACTTGCCAAAAGTCGCATCGGCCAGGTATCGGTCGAGTGCATCAATTCACATGTCCCGCTCAAACTGTTGTCGTTGCTCGACGGCAAGGATGTGCTGATCGGCGTGATCGACGTGGCCACCGACAAGGTCGAGTCGCCGGAGCGAGTGGCACAGGTCATCGGCGACGTCTTGAAATTCGTGCCGAAGGAGAAGATTGTCGCCTGCACAAATTGCGGTATGGCCCCGATGCGGCGCGACATCGCCGAAGCAAAGTTGATTGCCTTGGGCCAAGGCGCTGCGCTCGCGCGCAAGAAATACGGGTGACTTTCGCCGCTCGTTACCTTGCCGCCCTGCCCATAACGTCCATCAGCTCGGCGACCTTTCGCCGCTGGTCGGCCTTGTTGCCGCTCTTGATTGCGTGGTCGACGCAATGAGACACGTGATCGCGCAGGATTTCTTCCTCGGCACGCCGTAGCGCAGCACGCACGGCTGCGATTTGCGTCACGATGTCGATGCAATAGCGGTCATCTTCGACCATGCGGGCAAGCCCCCGTACCTGGCCTTCGATGCGGTTGAGCCGCTTGAGCGTCGTCGCCTTGCTGTCCTTCGCCATGACGTCTATATACCCCCTGGGGGTATTAGAGACAAGGTGCAGGTGTGACGGCAGAACATAACCATCATCACGAGGCGCCTGTCGGAGGCGCCATCGACCCCGTGTGCGGCATGACAGTCGATCCGCACACCGTCAAATACCGTACCGACCATCGCGGCCACACTTACTATTTCTGCTCTGCCGGCTGCCGCACCAAGTTCATCAGCGATCCGCAAAAATATCTGGCAGGGCATAAACCTGACCCGGTGCCCGAAGGCACGATCTACACCTGCCCGATGCATCCCGAGATCCGTCAAGTCGGTCCGGGCTCCTGCCCGATCTGCGGCATGGCGCTCGAGCCCGAGATAGCCGGCACAGAGACAGGTCCTAACCCTGAACTCGTCGACATGACGCGCCGGTTCTGGATCGGCCTGGTGCTGACACTCCCGGTTTTCGTCCTGGAGATGGGCGCCCACATCGTCGGCGCGCACAATTGGGTCACGCCAACGCTGTCGAACTACGTGCAGTTCATCTTCGCGACGCCAGTGGTCCTGTGGGCCGGCTGGCCGTTCTTTGTGCGCGGCTGGCAATCGCTCGTCACACGCAATCTCAACATGTTTACGCTGATCGCCATGGGCACCGGTGTTGCCTATGTTTACAGCCTGGTCGCTACCTTCGCGCCGGGCATTTTCCCGGACGCTTTCCGCAGTCACGGCGGCGCACCAGCCACCTATTTTGAAGCAGCCAGCGTCATCACCGTGCTGGTGCTGATGGGTCAAGTGCTTGAACTGCGCGCTCGCGAGGCAACATCGGGAGCAATCCGCGCCCTTCTCGATCTCGCCCCAAAAACCGCGCGCCGCGTGAAAAATGACGGCAGTGATGAGGAAGTATCGCTCGATGCGGTGCATACCGGCGATCGTTTGCGTGTGCGTCCCGGCGACAAGGTTCCGGTCGATGGCAGCGTGCTCGAGGGCCGCTCCGCGCTTGATGAGTCGATGGTCACAGGCGAATCAATGCCGGTGACCAAAGAAAAGGACTCGCGCGTGATTGGCGGCACGCTCAACAAGAGCGGAAGTTTTGTCATGCGCGCGGACAAAGTTGGCCGCGATACATTGCTGTCCCAGATCGTGCAGATGGTGGCAAGCGCACAACGCAGTCGCGCGCCAATCCAGCGTGTGGCCGACCAGGTGTCTGCGTGGTTCGTACCAGCGGTAATTGCCGTTGCGCTTATTGCGTTTGCCGCTTGGGCGGCATTCGGCCCGGAGCCGCGATTCGCCTTCGGCCTGGTGGCGGCCGTGAGCGTGCTGATTATCGCCTGTCCCTGCGCCCTAGGCCTCGCCACGCCAATGTCGATCATGGTCGGCGTCGGCCGCGGTGCGCAAGCCGGCGTGTTGATCAAAAATGCCGAGGCGCTGGAGCGCATGGAGAAGATCGACACCCTCGTCATCGACAAGACTGGCACGCTGACCGAAGGCAAGCCGAGGGTGGTGGCGGTTGCTCCCGCCTCCGGCTTCGACGAAGCGCAGGTGCTCCAGCTTGCGGCGAGCGCCGAGCGCGGCAGTGAGCATCCTCTGGCGGCAGCCATCGTCGCCGCCGCGTCCGAGCGGAAACTCGAGTTCTCGCCGATTCGCGATTTTGATGCCCCTGCCGGAAAGGGCGTGACCGGCACTATTGACGGCAAAAAGGTTGCGCTCGGCAATGCGAGGTTTCTCAATGAAATGAGGATCGATACCTCGGCCCTCGCGTCGCAAGCCGAGCGTCTGCGCGGCGATGGAGCGACCGCCATCTTCCTTGCCGCCGACGGCAAGGCTGCCGGCGTTATTGCTATCGCCGATCCGATCAAGGAGACCACGCCGGATGCACTGAAGGCGCTCGCTGCGGACGGCATTCGCGTGGTGATGCTCACCGGCGACAACCGGACCACCGCGCAGGCTGTCGCGCGGCGCCTCGGCATCGCCGAGGTCGAGGCAGAAGTTCTCCCCGATCAAAAGAGTGCCGTTGTCGAAAAACTGCGGCGCGAAGGCCGCACGGTCGCGATGGCCGGTGACGGCGTCAATGACGCGCCGGCGCTCGCGGCTGCCGAAGTCGGTATCGCCATGGGCACCGGCGCCGATGTCGCAATCGAAAGTGCCGGCATCACGCTCCTCAAGGGCGATCTCACCGGCATTGTTAGGGCACGCACCCTCTCGTCTGCGGTCATGCATAACATCCGACAGAACCTATTTTTTGCATTCATTTATAATGCGCTCGGCGTGCCTGTTGCCGCCGGCGCGCTCTATCCCGTGTTCGGCCTGCTGTTGTCGCCGATCATTGCAGCCGCCGCGATGGCGCTGTCATCGGTCAGCGTTGTCGGCAATGCGTTGCGGCTGCGAGGCGTGGCGCTTTAGCTACGCTAGTAGATCGCCAGATATTTCAGCAGCGATAGAACGCCGATGATGATGACAATGACACGGACGATCTGTTTCGCCCGGCCGTCAATTGGCAACATGTTGATCAGATAAAGTACTAGAACGATGACAAGGAACGTAATGAGAATACTGATTAAAATGCCCATGCTCGCCCCCATCTAGTGCCACGGCTGTGGCGGGTTCTACGCCAACAAGTTCCCTGACCGGAAAAAGTTCCAGGTTCGCCGTGTTAGCGGACAGGCTGATCGCTCGCGCGAGCGCCGGGCCCTGTGACACCCGGTACAAACTTGCAATTCCTTTCGGCGGCAGTCTTGCGCATCTGGTCCAGTTCGCCACGCAATTGCAGATATTCCGGACGGTAAGCCAGCGTGCTCGCCAGCTGGCCGTTCGGGCCGGCCTTCGCCGTCAGCGCCTCCAGTTCATGCATGCGCGTAAGATTGGTCTGCGCTGCGGTCGCGAGTTCCGGACAGCTGTAAAGAATGTATTTGTCCGGCGGCACCAAGAAACGGCTGGCAGTCTCCTCCGATGCGCAGCCGGAAAGCGCCCAGGCCGCGAATGCGGCGATCAGGGACCGGACTGTCTCGGAACGAGTCATTGCCATGCAGCTATTGCACAAATTTGGCATCGCAGTGGTGCGGATGGAGTGATATTTCCGTGGATTCTAAGGTACGGGCTTTCGATCCCGGTTCCGGGTAGCCCGCTATCGTCTTGAATCTATTGGTAGGCTGCTGGAAAAGTGATTTTTTGTCACCTGTGCATAGTGAAGAAATCTTAGCCGTGATTCAATGAAGGGGTGAATTACAAACTAGCAAAAGAATTGAAGGATATGGGGCTTGCTCAAGGCGGCAAAGGCTCTTGGACCTTCCCTCCCGACAATCTTGTAACTCGTCATTCAGATAGGGTGTATGTGCCCACCCTCGAAGAACTTATAGAGGCGTGTGGGGAGAGATTTAGTGGCCTCACAGTAGATTGGGGAGTCAAAGACTGGACGGCACACGATACCAAAGACGCAAACGTTGGCGGTTGTGGCTCAACTCCCACCGAAGCAGTGGCCAAACTTTGGCTCGCACTAAACAAAAAATAAACGGGCGGCATTCGCGCCGCCACGGAGTTCATCCGACGTCCGGTAAGTGCCAATCGCGGACATTCGCAGGAATGAAAACTGTTTAGCGCAACCGCGAACCTAGGGCAGGCAATGGCGGAATTCAAAGCGGTCAGCCGGAGCTTGAAGAGGCTTACAATCCGATTGGCTATCGGCCGATCGACGACGGTTCTCGACTGCAGTGCTCGAGTACAAATAGGCGGACCGCCGAGGATAGATTATTGTGTTCACGCGTCGCGTCGATCTTTGCGACCAACGCCGACAGCGTCGCTCGTTGAGCAAGCGCGATGTCCTTCAGGTGACTCCAGAAGGCATCTTCAAGACTAATGCTAGTCTTGTGTCCGCCAATGACGACGGAACGTTTGACGACCGAGGATTTCATCGGGGCTCCCCATAACCCCCCTTGAGGGCGTCCCCCGCCCCTTGGTCTAGTTATGGTAAATAAATTCGAAACCGCGATGCAGTAGTAAAATACCGTTGGGCCCTAATTCCTAACACATGGTTAACGACACGGTCTTCGCGCTCCAGCCGGCGGAGACATGACACGCTCTAAGAGCGATGTCGGCACCCCGGAAGCTGAGGGGCGAGCCATTCCCGTTTTTCCCTGGATTTTTTTGCCTGAGGCTTTTGCTTAGTCTTAGGCCGCTGACCTAACTGCTTGATCTGATTGGTGCGGACGGAGGGACTCGAACCCTCACGGGAAATCTCCCAAGGGATTTTAAGTCCCTTGCGTCTACCATTCCGCCACGTCCGCGTGGCATCTCACTCACCGCGCCGGCGCGCGGCGGGTGAGCCCACGCGGCGGCGCGTCAAACTAATTCGATAACACGTGGCCCCAAGCCGACTGCCAATCCTTACCGACGGCGTCGGTCACTTTGCCGTCCTTCTCGAAGAATTTGTTGGGCACCTGGAAGATCGCGATCATGGTGCCGCCCTTCGGGCACCATGCTTCGTGCCGACTACCCGCTGGGCGCCAGACGAATTCGCCGGGGCCCACTTCCAGGCCGGCATCGGGACCTTCCTTGTCCACCAATGATCCTTCCAGCACATAGGTCTGTTCGATAAGGACGTGCTCGTGATCAGGCAAGGCCGCGCCCGGCTCCATCTTGATTAGCACGGTCGCAAGGCCGCTCTTGGGATCGAACAGCAAAGTCTTGGTCTGACAGCCGGGAAACCGCATCTTTTCCCACGGCATATCCTGCGGGCGAACGTGATGCGAGCGCATGTCGTCGACCGGCTTGGCATTCTGGGTATTTGGCTTGACGTTCATTGTGTGCTCCCCGGCAGGGCATTTTCTGTGGCGAATGATACACCGAAAAGCGATCAGTTGCTCAATTTGATATTCGCCTGCTCGACGATTTTTCCGAACTTAGTGCGTTCTGAGTCAACGAAAGCTTTGAACTCGGCAACTTTCATCGGCTTCGGCACGATGCCTTGGGGCAACAGCTTGTCGGATATGGCCGGGTCCTTGAGTGCAGTATTTACGATGCCGTTGAGACGTTCGACGACCTCAGGCGGCGTGCCGGCTGTACCGAACATGGCGAACCAGTTGAGCAGCTCGTAACCCGCAAGGCCAGGTGCGCCTTCGCTCAGCGGCGCGACATCGGGCAGTTGCGGCATGCGCTCGCGTGACGTGACCGCCACCGCGCGTAGATTGCCTGCCTGAATCAGCGGCAGTGCCGCAGCGAGACTCGAGAAACTCATGGTGACGGCGCCGGTCGCGACATCCGTCACCGCGGGCGCCGAACCACGATAGGGCACATGCAGAACCTGGATCCCCGCCATGGTATTCATCAATTCACCGGCCAGCTGTTGCGGATTGCCGATACCGGAGGAAGAAAATGACAGCTTGCCGGGGTTGGCCCTGGCGTAATCGATCAGCTCTTTCGGATTGTGGACGGGTGTCGTCGCGGCGACGACGACCACGCACGGGACGATGCCGATCAGTGCGATAGGCACGAGCTCTTTTGCCGGATCGTAGGACATCCGTTCCTTGAACAGGAAATGATTGATCGCAACTTCGCCCGAAGCGCACGCCAGCAGCGTATAACCGTCGGGCTGCGCTTTCGCGACCGCGCCAGTTGCCAGCATCGCGCTCGCGCCCGTGCGGTTCTCAATGATGATCGGCTGGCCAAGCGCCGATTTCAACGGCTCCTGCAACAGTCGCGCAACGATATCGACGCCGCCGCCCGCTGCGTAACCGACGAGAATATGGATCGGCTGGTTCGCATAGTTCGACTGTGCTCCTGCTTTGGGCACACCGGCGGCAAGCGCGGCAGCGCCAGCTAGCAGATGGCGTCGCGTTAGCATTGTGCTTCCTCCACGTTTTTTGTCATTTTTCATTTTGAGCATGACCTTATTCGAAACCGGTTCCCACGTTTCGGGGTCATGCTCTAGTCCCCGCCTTCGCGGATCGGCGGCTGGAATGCAAGACCGGTGTCCCACGGGAAATAGATCCAGGTGTCCTGCGAGACCTCGGTGATGAAGGTGTCGACCAACGGCCGTCCCATTGGCTTAGCGTAGACGGTAGCGAAATGCGCGTCCGGCAACAGATCGCGCACTACGCGTGCGGTCTTGCCGGTATCAACGAGATCGTCGACGATCAGCACCCGTTTGCCGTTCGCATGCAGTACGGCCACCTCAGGCGCAATGCCTTTGAGTACCGAGAGATCGCCTTGATTTTTGTATTCCCGATAGCTCACCACGCATACGGTTTCGATCATCCGCACATTGAGTTCGCGCGCGACGATCGCCGCCGGCACCAGCCCTCCACGCGTGATGCAGACGATCGCTTCGAACGGACCCGCCTCATGCAAGCGCCAAGCGAGCGCACGCGAGTCGCGATGAAACTGATCCCAGGAGACGGGAAAGATTTTTTCCGGGCGTGGCGCCTTGTCAACCTCTGGTTTCGCCATCGTAAGCCCTAGCGCACCGCCGACAACTGCGCTTTTACTTTTTCCAGCATGCCTTCTATCTCGGCCTTCACAACTGCCAGCTTCTCCGCGTCACGCGAGCGAACAACAATGTTGGTGTTGGGCCCGTGCTTCTCGTCAATGAACGGATAGCTGCCGATGATGGCCTCGGGATGCGCTTTGGCGATGGCGCCGAGCTCCGTGCCGACATCGCCTTCTTTGGCGTCGGCACGGATCGTCTCCGACAGCAATTTGGTGCCAGTTTTGAGTTTTGGCGCAACCTCGTCGAGCATCGCCTGCATCACTGCCGGAATGCCAGCCATCGTGATGACATTGCCCATCCAGAAACCAGGTGCGCCAGACACCTTATTTGCGACGAGCGCGGCACCGCGCGGGATGCGTGCCATGCGCAGACGCGCCTCGTTGAGTTCGCCGCCCGTCTTCGCCAGCCGTTCCTTCAGGATCGCCATCGCCTCGGGATGAAACTCCAACGCGACACCGAAGGCCTCCGCCACGCAATCTGCGGTGATATCGTCGTGGGTCGGCCCAATACCGCCGGTGGTGAACACATACGTGTATTTCGTGCGCAGGCTGTTGAGCGCATCCACGATTGCGGCGGCATCATCGGAAACCACTCGTACCTCTTTCAAGTCGATACCGATGGCGGTGAGATAGTCGGCAATGTAGCCGATGTTCTTGTCCTTGGTGCGGCCCGACAAGATTTCGTCGCCGATCACCAGCACGGCAGCGGTGACGATGTCGGGCTTGGCGCTCATAGCGTTGTCCTTTGGCAATGCAGAGACGTAGCGTGGCCTCGATACCTGCTCAAGCCGCGCCCTGTCGTGGCCGCTTATTTATTGGGCAGTGGCTGCGTCAGTGCCGCAGTTGCGGCCATAACCTCCCGTTTTCGCTATACTTTTGATTGGCCTGAAGCTTGCAAAGCGCATCTGTGGAAAGCTGCGAACGAGGCTGGAACACGGTTGCGTAACCGGCGAGTTGGGGGTCCCTGGATGATTGCCGCCTTCGATGAAATGAAGGGCCACAATGGCGGTGTGCGCCCGGCCTATAGCGAGTTGGCGCGCTGGCTCCTCGAGGTGCCGACCGACGTGCTCGCCTATCGGCGGCGCGAAGCCGAGCTGATCTTCCGTCGCATCGGCATCACCTTCGCAATTTATGGCGAAGCCGACGCGCAGGAACGGCTGATTCCGTTCGACGTCATTCCGCGCATCATGTCGGCCAGCGAATGGCGGTTTCTGGAAAAAGGTCTCACCCAACGCGTCAATGCGCTCAACGCGTTCATCAAGGATATCTATGGTGCGCGCGACATTCTGCAC
>DAHUXA010000170.1 GCA_027307405.1 Hyphomicrobiales bacterium
CAGCACTCCTGGCTTGACGTCGGCCTGCACCGTCAAGGTCGGAACGCGATCGCGCCGCCAGACCAAAGGTTGCTCCTGGTCGTACGAGAACGTCGCAAATTGGCTCAGCGGCACCGTCCGGCCATTGGGCAGCGGGACCTGGATGCTCCGTAATGTATCGAGCGACACGCGCTGTTCGTCGGTCGCACGCATGATGACGTCGACCAGATAAATGTCGTCGCGCACTTGTGTAATGGCGCTACCCGAGATGACCGTGTTGAGCACGCCCGCGAGCGCCTGCGAGCTCAGCCCCAGCAGGCGCGCTTCGTTCTGGTCGATCTGGATGCGCACCTGCCGGGCCGGCTCGAACCAGTCGAAGTTGACGTGGACGACCTGCGGGTTTTTCGCGACGACCTGGGCCAGCTTCAGGGCGATGTCTCGCACCTGCGCGATCTCCGGGCCGCTAATGCGGTACTGCACCGGCCATCCGACCGGCGGGCCGAGCTCGAGCGTAGAGACCCGGCTGACGAGGCTGGGGAACTCCTCGGCGAGAATCTTCTCGAGCTTCTCCCGCAAGCGCTCGCGCGCGGGAACATCCTTGGCGACGACCACAGCTTGGCTGAAGAAGTTGTTCGGAAGCTGGACGTTCAGCGGCAGGTAGAACCGGATTGCACCGCGGCCGACGTTGGTGCTCCAGCGTGCGACGTCCGGATCCCCTTTGAGGATGTCGTCCAAGCGACGCGCGACGGTTTCGCTGGCAAAAATCGACGCATTTTGCGGCAGCGTCATGTCGACGAGTAGTTCAGGTCGGTCCGACGACGGGAAGAATTGATTGGGAATGAGCCGTATCGCGAATATGGACGCGACAAACATGGCGATCGTGACGGCGAGCGTCAGCCATTTTACCCGCAGAGCGCCGGTGAGGAACGCCCGATAAGTTCGAAATACCCAGCCGGGCTCCGATGAGGTTGCCGCTTTGGGTGGGGTTAAAATGGCGACTCCCAGCAACGGCGTGAATAGAACGGCGACGAACCACGACGCGATCAGCGCGATGGTGACGACGGCAAAGAGCGTGAAAGTATATTCGCCCGCGCCGCTGGCCGCAAAACCGACGGGGACGAAGCCTGCGATCGTCACCAGGGTACCGGCGAGCATGGCGAACGCATAAGTGCGAAAAGCGAAGGTTGCGGCTTGCACTTTGTCGTCGCCCTGCGCCAGCCGGGTAAGCATGGCATCGGTGGTCGTCATGGCATCGTCTACCATCAGTGCGAGCGCGATGATAAGGGCGCCCAGCGAGATGCGTTGCATGTCGATGCTGGATATCTGCATCACAGAAAAAACCACGACGAGCGTCAGAGGAATCGCGAGGGCAATGACCAGGCCGGGACGGAGGCCGAGACTCACAAAGCTTGCTACGAGGATGATCCCGACCGCTTGCCAGAGCGACGTCATGAACTCGGAAATAGCGCTCTCGACCGTTGCAGCCTGATCGGCTACGAGTTTCGGTTCTATGCCGAGCGGCAATTGCGCGGTGGCTTCGGCCATTGCCTGCTGGATATTTTTGCCAAGGGCCAGGATGTCGCCGCCTTCACGCATGGCAATGGCAAGGCCGATGGCTTGCTGTCCGTTGACGCGAAACAGCGGCTGCGGAGGATCGACAAAGCCGCGACGGACCTGCGCAATGTCGCTCAGGCGCAGCATGCGCCCCCCGACTGCGAAGTTGACGTTTGCAACATCTTGTTCGGACCGGAAAGCCCCCGAAACACGAAGCGACAATGTCTCGTTGCCTGTTTGTATCGAACCGGCCGGTTGCACGACGTTCTGTGCCTGGAGCGCCGCGATTAGGGCGGAGCGGTCAATGCCAAGGCTGGCGAGCTCTTCCATCGAGAATTCGATAAAGATCCTCTCGTCTTGGGCACCGAGAATTTCGATCTTTGAAACGTCACGAACGTGGAGCAGCTTCGAGCGGACGTCCTCTACGTAGTCGCGAAGCTCTCTATGAGTGAAACCGTCGGCGGTGAAGCCATAGATGATCCCGAACGTGTCGCCGAACTCATCATTGAAGCCCGGCCCGACGACGCCCACCGGCAACGTGTGACGCATATCGCCGATACTCTTGCGGACATGATACCAGATGTCCGGAATCTCCCTGGCGGCCGTGTTGTCCTTGAGATTGACGAAGATCGTGGTCACGCCGGCACGCGTGAAACTGCGCAAGAAATCAAGTTTTGGCGTTTCCTGGAGTGTGCGTTCTAGCCGCTCGGTGACCTGTTTGAGCATGTCGTCGACACTGGCGCCGGGCCACGCGGCCTGCACCACCATCGTCTTGATGACAAACGACGGGTCTTCGTTGCGCCCGAGCCTGACAAAGGCGAAAAGTCCGGCGAGCACCGCCACAATCATCAGATAGACGGTCAGCGATCGGTTGTTGAGCGCCCATTCCGAGAGGTTGAAGCCCATATCACGGCTCCGACCCGAGCAGACGGACCTTCTGGCCTGGGTGCAAGGCCTGCACACCCGCAGTGACTACGATCTCGCCGGTCGTAAGCCCGCCCGAGACCGCGACTCTTGCCGGGTCGTAACGCAGCACGTCGACATTACGAATTGAGACGGTGCGGTTCGCCTGATCCACGATCCAGACGGCGGGCTGGCTATTGAACTTCGTCAATGCCGATGCAGGGATGTCGATGACGGGAACGGAATCAATCTCCATGCGTCCTGTCACGGTCGCGCCAAGCCGCATTTCTGGCGGGGGATTGTTCAAACCAACCTTGACTGCGAAAGTTCGCGTCACCGGGTCGGCCTGTTGTGCAATCTCGCGTACGCGGCCGGTTGTCGTTATTTTCGGATCATCGGTTAGACTCACGGTGATCCGTGGGTCGCTTGGCGCCGTCCGGATCACTTGCGCCGGCACGTCAAATACTGCATCGCGTCCGTCCCTGCGGGCAACCCTGACAATCATCTGTCCGGCCTGTACGACTTCGCCCGCGCCAGGGCCGACCGTCGTTACCACTCCAGGCGCGTCCGCTTTGAGTTCGGTAAAGCCCACCAGGTCATATGCCGTTTTCATTTGGGCTTCGGCAGCATCGACCTGCGACTCGGCGGTTTGCAGTGCCTGCTTGGCTTGGTCGTGGTTCGCGCGCGTGGTCCAACCCTGTTTGAGGAGCGTGTCTTGGCGTTCGAAATGATTGCGCGCCTGCGTCAGTTGGCCCTGGGACGCGACGAGGTTCGCCTGTGCCGCACGCAAGGCATTGCGCTCGTTCTGCGATTCCAGCCGTGCGACCACCTGTCCGGGCTCGAGCCGATCCCCCAGCTTGCGATCGTTCTCAAGCACCCGGCCCGAAATGCGGAATGCGAGTGCAACCTCGTCCTCGGCTTCGATGCGGCCGGTCAGTGTAATTGGCACACCGGCTTCGCGTTGCTCCACAGTTGTGGTTCGAACAGGACGAGGTTGCGGGGCGGCGGTATCTGTTTGTGGTGAGCAACCCAAAAGGGTTGCGGACAAGATCAATGCGGCCAAGGTAGCGGTCGTCGTGCGACCCTTTGTCATAAATTGATCAATGAACGGAGGCATGGCCCGAATCTTCCCCTTTTTTATCGGATCGCGGTCTATGAAGGCGTCAATTCAATAGAAAATTAGTCCTTGGCGGATTTGGATTGCTGCGCAGCGGGGGCAGGTTATCGCAGCATCGAGGCCCGCACATATTGGACCTCAGTCCCATCACGGGGGTCATCGGCAATTCATCCGTAGCCGGGTTTCTGACGGGGCTTGCCGTCGCTTACCGGCCCATAGTGGCACTAACTTTTGCGCGCTTGCCAGGCCATATTGCCGAGTGCGGCACCTTCGCTGATAAGTCCAATACCGAGTAACACGCCAAGAAGCCAAATGGCTGTAACCGGGGTGTTAGCCCAAAGATAGAATGACAGTAGGATCCCAATCACTCCACTGGCGAAAACCCATCCCCAGTTCGGAAATGGCCGTATCGTCAATGAGAAGATTATTTTTGAAATGCCTTCGACCATGAAGAACACGATCAGGAGCAGTGTGAGCGTAAGAAGTCCGGCCCCTGGATTACGCAGGAACAAGATTCCGACCAAAACGGACAGGACGACTGAAACAAGCTGAAGCCAGAAATGCGGGACGTGACGCGCGTCGAGGAGGCTGAACGCCTGCAAGATGCCATTGAAAATCAGGAGCCACCCGAGAAAAATTACAATTGCGACCGACGATATGACCGGGAAAATCAGCGCCATGATTCCGGCCAAAATCATCAGAACGCTTTGTAGAATATACCAAAATGAATGCCGCTTGACCTTTTCACGCATCGCCTCGCGTATGACCTGGGAGGCGGCTTCGACTGACATCGAGGACATTGACATGGCCAATCACCAAATAATTATCGCGTCGCCTAGGCAACGTTTTCAATAATCTGACGGGTGTGTTTACAGCTGTCGAGGTGGCCTTTGGTCCAACGCAATCCAAAAGCAAAATAAAGAGCTGTCGAAGCGCGATGGCCTAGCTCAATGCGCGGCTTCTGGGCCGCATTCGTTGCCTTTAGATTGAATGCTGGCGCAATTGATTGCATCGATGAGTATCTCGCTATCTATCGGCTTTACGAGAAATGAGGATGCGCCTGCAGCAATGCATTTTTCGCGGAGCCCGATTTCATTGTACGCCGTAATAATGATTGTCGGGATCGCAATGCCCATGCGGTGAAGGTGGTTTTGCAGATCCAGCCCGGTGACGCCGGGCATGTGCTGATCCAGAATCAGACATTCAAAATTGCGTAGCCGGGGGGATGTTATGAATTCACGTGCCGAACCGAATATTTCGGTCTCGAACGAATGCGCTGATAGAACGCGGGCGAGCGCTTTGCGCACGGACACATCATCGTCCACGATCGCTATCGGCATGGGCGGAAATCTGCGCCCTTTTCGGCCGGCGCGTCGAGTTGGCCTTTGGGCCAAATGAAGTCGTGGACTCACTTGGTTGCAGCGAGACTTTTTGCGTGAGTCGCACGAGCGTCGCCACGGTACGGACCCCCATTTTAGCCATCATCCGACTACGGTGGACCTTAATGGTCTTCTCGACAGTCCCGAGATTGGCAGCAATTTGCTTATTAAGACGTCCGGCGATGACGTGAGTTAGGACCTCTGTTTCGCGCGGCGTGAGTTTTTCCAGGAGGGCATAAATTGCTCTGCGCTCTTCATCAGCACGGCGCGCAACCTTGTCTAAAGCGGCTGCGCGCCCCACTGCCTCCAATAAATCATCCCGTTTGACCGGCTTGAGCAGGAAGTCTACGGCACCCGCCTTCATTGCGCGCACGCTGACCGGAACGTTTCCATGGCCAGTCAGAAAAACGATGGGCCTGCTCGTCGCCTTGCCAGCCAACTCTTGCTGTAACTCCAATCCGTCGAGCCCGGGCATGGTCAGGTCGAGCAGCGCGCAGCCGGGTACCGACGGATCATGTTCCTCCAGAAATGCTTCCGACGAAGAGAATGCTTTCGTTTTATAGCCGGCGGTTTGAAGCAACCTGGTGAGCGACTTCAGCACGCCTGGATCATCATCGATCAGGAACACCGAAAAATCCGTCGTACTCATTTTACGCGCCTTTCGTGCGTTGCGCCGGCAAGCAAAATCGTGCGGTTGCGCCACCGTCAGTGTTATTACTCAGGCTCAGCGAACCGCCGTGCCGCTCAATGATTGTCGAACATATCGACAGCCCCAATCCGAGTCCGCTTTCCTTTGTCGTGAAAAAAGCTCTGAAGAGCGCAGCCTTGGCTTCAACGTCGATACCAGTTCCTCGATCGATAACCTTTACTTCGATTTGATCGTCGACACGTTGGGATGTGAGCGTGAGCAAGCGACGTCGCGCATCCGTTTTCATCATGGACTCTAGTGCGTTCATGACGAGGTTGAGGAGAACTTGCTGTAGTTGAATAGGATCACCATCAACAAAACTCAAACCGTTTGAAGCGATCACCTTTGTCTTTACGCTACGGCTGATCAGCTCGTTGTTGAGTAGACGGAGGGTCGAATCAATAAGTGCCTGGATGTTTACCGTCTCAACTTCCGCCTTACCATTCTTCAGCAGCGTGCGCAGGCGCTGAATGACTTCTCCGGCCCTGAGATCTTCAGAGATGATATCGTCGAGCGAATCGGCGATGTCATCCAATTTGGGTGCCTGGGCTGAAAGCATCGTCCGCGCTGCTTGCGCGTTCGCCAAGATCGCCGTCAGTGGCTGTGTGAGCTCATGCGCAAGTCCGCCGGACAGCGCGCCGACCTGGGATACGCGCATGAGATGCGCAAGCTCCCGTCGTTGCAGTTCAGCTTCGGCTTCGGCGGCCTTGCGGATCGTTATATCGGTGAACACGCCACTCGTGTTCACCACCGCGCCCACGGTGTTGCGATTGATTGAACGTTTGGCTTGAAGCCACTTCATCTGGCCGTTCGGTTTGATAATTCGGAATTCCAAGGGGGCTTCGATGTCGCGGACACCAACAATGGTATCAGCTACCAGCGCCCGATCGTCGGAATGAACGACCGCAAGAATGGACTCACGTGTGACTGGTGAATCCTTTTGTAGGCCAAGCATCGCGCGGCAATGATCGGTGGCCCAAAAAGGGTCCTTGTGAGGATTGTGCTGCCAGAGGCCAACATCGGCCGCCGCAGCGGCAAAAGCCATCCGTGCCTCGTCTTGACGCAGTTGTTGGTTCGCCTGGCGTGCCTCCTCGATAGAAGAACCGAGCAACAACATTGGTACGGCGAGGCTTATTAAGAAGACCTGTAGTGCGAAGACATTTGATTCAGGCGTGCCGGAAAGAAACAAGCTAGGACCGAGTGACCGCCAGATCAAAACGACGGCCATAGCAAGGATTGCCGAGCTGGCCCCTCTAGCGCCGAAGCGCGATGCGGCCCAAATGACGAGAGGGACTGGTAGGTAAAACAAAGCAGGGAGAAACGCCCGCATGAGTTGGCCCGCTGATTGCTCGAAGACAATGGCGCAAACCACCACGAGCGACGTCCCAATCAGGCATGCTTCCGCCCGGCGTTCCACATTTTCTGCCCAAAACGCGCGTGGCCCTTCCGTTGCCAGGACAAACGCGAGCGGACCGAGCGCAAGGTTTCCTAAGGCATTTGATGCGAACCATTGCGTCCAAAAATTCCAATAATTTTCAACTCCACCGCCGCCCAGGATCGGGACGAACGCGCCGCCAAACGCGGCAATGGCAGGGCAGACGAAACCCACGATGAAAATGAAGTTTGCAGTCGATCGAAAAGTGGAAAACCATGGTCGCTGACCGATCTGACTTTGAATGGCCGCCGCGCTGAGTGCTGCAACTGCCAGATTGCTTGCAAAAGCAGCCAACAATTCGGAAAGCGACATGCCGATTCTTGTCTCGGCAATCACATGGGCGGGAAAGGCTGCTAGAACGGCAATCCATCGCCAGCCGCGGCGAGCGACCAAGAGCGCGAAAAGTAGAACGATATTTGGGGGCCAAAACGGCGCGAAAATCTTGTCGGAAAGTGTGCCGACGAAAAATGCCAACTCCGCGGCGACCAGATAACCGAAGAAGGTCAGAAGCGTTATTTGCAGAAAGTATTTTAGGTCTTCAAGGGATCGCTCGGCTGGCAATGTCCTGTCGATCCAACTCATA
>DAHUXA010000171.1 GCA_027307405.1 Hyphomicrobiales bacterium
GAAGCATTGGCAATACCATGACTTTTGCTTCGTACTGCTGCACTGCAATATAGTCTTCATCGCAGTTGGGACCATACGGGGCAATGCATAGATGCCCTGTAAATCCAGCATGAATTGATTAATCACGTGGAGAGATTGGTGGTATCAGTGCGACAGATTGGTGCAGCGCACAAATTTGAATCAAATGGTCGATTCGTTGCCGAATTAACCACCAGCGCAGCAGATTTTTTCACCAAGTTCGGGCCACTCTTGCGCACGCAGCGTGCAGCGTTGCGCGCATGCCTGCATTGCTACGCCTGCGTGGGACGTTAGAGTCTATCCATGTTCGAGGCCCGCTTTCAGTCTTTCGACGACTCGGGCGAACGTGCGCAAAGCGCTGCGCGTGTCGCCGAATTGCGTACCGAGCTCAAGCGGCGCGGACTCGCCGGTTTCATTGTGCCGCGCGCCGACCGTCAGCAGAACGAATATTTGCCCGCGAGCGAAGAACGGCTGGCCTGGCTCACCGGCTTCACAGGTTCAGCGGGCGCGGCAGTGGTGCTGGATGATCGCGCGGCACTTTTCGTCGACGGCCGCTACACAGTGCAGGCGAGCACTCAAGTCGACGGAAAAATTTTCTCGATAGAGCACCTGGTGGAGCATCCACCCGACCAGTGGCTTGAGCAGAACCTTAAAAATGGCGCCAAGGTGGGCTACGACCCTTGGCTACACACCAGCGAACAAGTTGAAAAATTGAGGAAGGCTTGCGCGACAGCGGGCGCCGAATTGGTGGCGGTCGACAGCAATCCTATCGACGGGATCTGGCGGGACCGGCCGGCATCACCTACAGGCGCGGTGACCCTACGCGAGATCAAGCTTGCCGGCGAACCGGTGACCGACAAGCTAAAACGCATCCGCGCAGAAATGAAAAAATTGCGTGCGGATGCACTGCTCGTTTCCGATCCCCAGAATGTTGCCTGGGCGTTCAACATCCGCGGCGCAGATATTGCGCATACTCCCCTGGCACTCGCCTTCGCATTAATTCCGCGGGAGGGCCGACCGGCGCTCTATATCGACGCCGCCAAGCTCAATAACGATGTCCATCACGCGTTGGAAGAATTCGCCGACGTACGCGCGCCGGACGACCTCGCTCACGATCTCGGCAAGTTCGCAGACAAAACTGTGCGCCTCGACCAGGCCAGCGCGGCGGACGCATTCACCCGCCTCCTTGCCGACAACGGGGGCAAGCCGCAACGCGGCGCCGATCCGATTGCGCTGTTGAAGGCGACGAAGAACCACGCCGAGATCGTCGGCAGCCGCGCCGCCCACAAGCGCGATGGTGTAGCGGTTGCTCGCTTTCTGGCCTGGTTCGACAAGGAAGCGCCGTCGGGCAAGCTGGCCGAGATCGACGCAGTAGCAGCACTCGAAAGCTTCCGCCGCGATACCGGAGCGCTCAAGGATATCTCCTTCCCGACGATCGCCGGTGCCGGGCCGAACGGCGCGATCGTCCATTACCGGGTAACCCGAACCTCTAACCGGCGCATCGGCAAAAATGAGCTGTTCTTGATCGATTCAGGCGCACAATACGAAGATGGGACGACCGATATCACCCGGACCATCGTTGTCGGTACGCCGAGCGGGGAGATGCGCGACCGTTTCACGCGTGTGCTCAAAGGCCATATCGCTATTGCCACCGCCGTCTTTCCCGAGAACACGAGCGGCGCGCAGCTTGACCCGTTGGCGCGAACGGCACTTTGGCAGGCCGGGCTCGATTTCGATCACGGAACAGGGCACGGCGTCGGAAGCTACCTGTCAGTGCATGAGGGTCCGGCGCGGATATCAAAGCTCGGCACCATCGCACTTCGACGCGGCATGATCCTTTCAAATGAGCCCGGCTACTACAAAACCGCCGCCTACGGGATTCGTATCGAAAATCTTGTGCTTGTGATCGCGGCGCCAGAGCCGGTCGGCGCTGAAAAACCGCTCAATGCCTTCGAGACCTTGACGCTCGCACCTATCGACCGGCGGCTGATCGATGTCCAAATGCTGACGTCCAAGGAACGCGCCTGGGTCGACAGTTACCACGAGCGGGTAAACGAGATGCTCGGCCCTCTTGTTGATCCGCCGACGCGCAAGTGGTTGGAAAAAGCCACGCAGGCTCTAAACGTTAGTAAGCGAACGCAACCGCGCCGCTCATCCCCGCGAAAGCGGGGACCCAGACCAAAATCGAAAAGGCGTTAGCCTGGATTTCCCAGCGGGAATGAACTGCAAAGTAATTACCCGCCCACCAGTTTCAGCCACTCATCTTCGGTAAGGACCTTTACGCCAAGCTTCTTGGCGTCTGCCAGTTTTGAGCCCGCGCCCGGACCGGCGACCACATAATCGGTTTTCTTCGACACCGAGCCAGCCGCCTTGGCGCCCATACGCTCGGCTTGAGCTTTCGCCTCGTCGCGCGTCATTTTTTCCAGCGCGCCGGTAAAGACCACGGTCTTGCCGGCGATGGCTGTATCTTTTTTTGGCTTCTCAGTATCGAGAATTTTCACTTCTTTCGTCAGCCGCTCGACGATGCCCCGATTGTGGCTTTCACCGAAATAAGCAGCGATGGCCTGGATGACTGTGTCGCCAATCTGATCGATCGCATCCATCTCGGCGATCGTCTCCTCGTCGCCTTTTCCAACTTTCAGACCCGCATCGTGGAATGCCTTCCAAGAACCGTAGCCCCGGGCAAGCGCGAGCGCCGTTGTTTCACCGACGTGACGGATCCCGAGGGCGTAGATAAAACGATCGAGCGATATTTTGCGCCGTTGCTCGATGGCTTCGAACAGATTGCGCACGGAGGTTTCGCCGTAGCCTTCCTCCTGCTCGAGTTTGATCTTCTTATTACGTTCCGGAAGTGTGAAAATATCGGCCGGCTCCTTGATCCATCCTTTCTCGAAGAACAGCTCGATCTGTTTTTCGCCCAGTCCCTCGATATCGAAAGCGCGGCGTGAGCAGAACAGCTTCAAGTGCTCGATTTTCTGGAACGGACAGGCGAATTCGCCGGTGCAGCGCGCCCTCGCACCCTCCTCGCCGGTCGCGGTTTCCTCGCGCACGATGTCGGTATGCAGATAGCACGGGCATTTCGTTGGGAAATGGTAGGGCTTGGCATCCCTGGGGCGCTTGTCGATGACCACATCGACGACCTGCGGGATGACGTCGCCGGCCCGTTGGATGATGACGGTATCGCCGATGCGAATATCGCGGCCCTCACGCAGCGGCTCGCTATCCCCGCCGATACCCTTGATGTAGTCCTCGTTGTGCAAGGTGACGTTCTGCACGATCACGCCACCAACACCAACTGGATCGAGCTGCGCAGTCGGGGTCAGCGCACCTGTACGGCCCACAGTGATCAGCACACCGCGTACGACCGTCGTGGCGCGTTCTGCCGGAAATTTGTGCGCGATTGCCCAGCGCGGGGTGCGCGAGACGAAACCGAGTCGTTCTTGCCAGTCGATGCGATCGACTTTGTAGACGACGCCATCGATATCGTAGTCGAGTTCGGCCCGAGCTTCCTCGATCTTGCGGTGAAAGGCGATGAGCTCCTCGGTCGAGCGGCAAAGCTTTGTTAGTGGATTGGTTTTGAAGCCGGAGGATTCAAACCACTTGATCATGCCGGACTGTGTGTCTGCCGGCATTTCGCTCATTTCCCCCCATGAATAAGCAAAGAATCCGAGCGGGCGTGAGGCCGTAATCGTGGGGTCCTTTTGCCGCAATGAGCCGGCCGCGGAATTGCGCGGATTAGCGAAGATCTGCCCGCCAGACGCCTTCTGGCGCTCATTAAGCGCAAGGAACGCACTCTTCGTCATGTAGACTTCGCCGCGTACCTCGCACACTGGTGGCACATTTCTGCCCTTCAGTTTATGCGGCACATCCTTGATCGTGCGGATATTGGCGGTAACGTCCTCGCCTTCTGCGCCGTCACCGCGTGTTGCGGCGGTGACAAGTTCTCCACCCTCATAGCGCAGCGACATTGAAAGGCCGTCGATTTTCGGTTCGGCGCTGAAAGAAATTTTTTCCTTTTCATCCAATTTCAAAAAACGGCGAATGCGGGCGATAAAGTCAACGACATCCTGCTCAGCGAACGCGTTGTCGAGAGACAGCATTGGCACTGCGTGCCGGACTTTTTTGAATTTTCCCGCCGGCGTCGCTCCCACGCGTCGCGACGGCGAATCGGCACGGATCAGTGCGGGAAAGTGCGCCTCGATCGCAGCATTGCGCTGTCGCAAGGCGTCATAGGCGGCATCCGTTACTGTCGGGGCGTCTTGCTGATAGTAGCGTTTATCGTGCGCAGCGATCTCACCGGCCAGCCGCTTCAATTCGGCCTTGGCCTGCGCCTCGCTGAGGTCGGTCGGTTTGATCTTCGACGCGTCGTGGCTCGCCATGCACGCACTATATCAACTCGCCGCCTTGATCAGTCGTTCGGCAGCGGCGCGGGCTTCGTTGGTGATCTCAGCGCCAGCCAACATACGGGCTATCTCCTCACGCCGGCGCTCTAATGCCAGCTCAGTGACCCGGGTGGCCACCCGTTTTCCCTTCTCCAGCGCATCCTTGGTGATGAGATAGTGACGGTCGGCACGGGCCGCTACCTGGGGCGCGTGTGTCACTGCCAGCACCTGCACACCCCGCGCAAGCTTGGCGAGACGCATACCGATGGCATCAGCGACGGCACCGCCGACGCCGGTGTCGATCTCGTCGAACACAAGTGTCGGCGCAGAGCCGCGGTCGGCCAGCACCACCTTCAACGCCAGCAGAAACCGCGCCAACTCGCCGCCGGAGGCGACCTTCATCAGCGGCCCGGGCCGAGTACCTGGATTGGTTTGCACCCAGAATTCCGCCCGGTCGATGCCGTTCGGCCCCGCGGCGGCCGGATCACTGTCAATCTGGGTCGAGAACTTCGCGCGCTCCAGCTTGAGCGGCTTGAGCTCGCCGTTGACCGCCTTGTCCAGGGCAGCGGCGGCTTTGCAGCGCGCCTGCGAAAGGGCCTGTGCCGCAGCCCGATAAGTTGCCTCCGCCTGTGCCGCAGCCACGTCCAGCGCCTTGAGCTTGTCCTCGCCGGCGTCGATAAGCGCAATGTCGGCATTGTACTTGTGCGCCAGTGCTGCAAGTTCGTCCACCGGAACATTGTATTTGCGGCCAGCCGCACGCAGCGCGAACAACCGTTCCTCAATGCGCTCCAGTTCGGCCGGATCGAAGTCGGCAGTGCGCAATGCCGCTTCAAGATGGCCACGGGTTTCGTCCAGCGCAGTAAGGGCGGTGTCGAGCGCCTTCACCGTGGGTTCAACGAGGCCTGGTGCCTGCGCCGCCCGCCGTTCGAGACGGCGGATTACGCCTGACAGCGCGGGTACGCTGGAACTGGCACCGGCGATCACGTCGTGGGCTTCGCGCAGGTCTTCCGCCACCTTTTCCGCCTGCATCATTGCGGTGCGCCGTTCGGCGAGCGCGGTCTCCTCGCCGGCTTGCGGCGCAAGCTTGTTAAGCTCGGCGACCGCGTGGCGCAGCCAGTCACCCTCACGTTTGGCGCGCTCGACTTCGGAACGATGGCCATCTGCCGCAGACTGCGCTCGCCGCTGCGCGTCCCATAGCGATTCGATCTTCGCCGCCTCGTCCTCGAGCCCTCCAAAAGCGTCGAGGAGCCGGCGATGGGTCGCCGCGTCGACCAATGCACGCTCGTCGTGCTGGCCGTGAATCTCAACCAGTGCACTACCAACTTGCTTGAGCACCTGCACGCTCACCGGCTGATCGTTGACAAAAGCGCGGGTGCGCCCGTCGGCAAGCTGCACGCGGCGAAGGATCAGCTCGTCCTCAGCGGGAATATCGTCAGCCGCGAGCAGTGCGCGCGCCGGATGGTCGCGCGCCACGTCGAACACGGCCGTCACCTGGCCCTGTTCCAAGCCCTGCCGCACCAGCGACTGGTCGCCGCGGCCGCCCAAAGCCAACGCGAAAGCGTCGAGCAGGATCGACTTGCCGGCGCCCGTCTCGCCGGTGAGCACGCACAGCCCTTCAGTAAAATCAATGTCGAGCCGGTCGATCAGAACGATGTCGCGGATCGAGAGTCGGGAGAGCATTGGATGGCCCAGGAACCCTAAAGATTCGCCATCATTAAAGACGCCGATGGCCGGCACAAGGCCGGCCATGACGCTGTGGACCCAATATGACGGAGTTAGCCCAGCCCGGCCGTCTTGAACGCCTTGCTGATCCAAGAACCCTTGTTCTCGGAGGGCTCGACACCGCCGGTCTTCACGAGTGCGTACGCATGCTTGTACCAGGAACTGTCCGGAAAATTGTGCCCGAGGACGGCGGCCGCGGTTTGCGCTTCCTCAACGATACCGAGCGCCATGTAGGATTCAGTCAGCCGCATCAGGGCCTCTTCGACATGGCGCGTCGTCTGGTACTTCGTGACGACGACTTTGAAGCGATTGATGGCGCCGGTGTAATCCTTCTTTTTCAGATAGTAGCGGCCGATCTCCATTTCCTTGCCGGCGAGTTGGTCCCGGGCGACTTCTATTTTCTGTTTGGCACTGTTCGCGTATTCGCTGGTCGGATATTTTCGGATGACCTCATCAAGTGCGGCGAGCGCCTTTTCGGTGCGCGCCTGGTCCCGAGTGATATCGGGGATCTCGTCGAAATAAGAAGAGCCAATCAGAAATTGCGCATACGCGGCATCCGCGCCGCCGGGATGCAGCGTGATGTAACGCTTGGCAGAATTGACGCAGTCATCATATTCGCCACCCTGATAATAAGCGTACGCAGTCATGATGAGAGATTTGCGCGCCCACTCAGAATAGGGATGTTGACGATCAACCTCTTCGAACTTTTTGACCGCTTCCCTGGGATCCTTTTTGGCGTTGAGGAGATAGAGTCCCTCGTTGTAGAGCCGGTCAGCAGGCTCATCTGGAGGCGTGTCGTCTTTCTTAGTGAAAAAATCGAAGCTGCTGCAGGCACCGAGGCTACCTGCAAGAAATCCGATGGCCAGGATGCGTGTGAAACGTTTCCAGCACACTGATGTTGGCGGCGCGCTCATGCCCCCGGTGCTTTTCAGGATGATATTCTTGACCATAGAAATCTTGAACACGAACTCACCCAGGCGCAGTTGCTTCCCCCGACAGGCGGCTTCGCAAGGTCATCAAACTAAACTGCACGACTACCCGCGCCGGTCTATCCGAAAACTGCTGATTTCGCTATGCGACTAAGCCGACATTCGGCCCGGATTAAGGCGAAGGTTAAGGCAAAAATCGAGGTTTTCAGGACACTTCCGGCCCATAAGCCGGAGCTAGCAAGCCGGTAACGACGTCGGCGTGGCCGCGTGTGCGACGCGCGGGTTCGGCTGCTTCAACCACCCGCCAGGCCTTTGGATCAGCCATCAGTGCGGACAGGACGGCATGATTGAGTTTGTGGCCGCCGCGCACGGTCTTGTACGCAGCGAGCAGCGGCTGACCCGCAAGCGCCAGATCGCCGATGGCGTCCAGAACCTTGTGGCGCACAAACTCATCTGCAAAACGCAAACCGTCCGGGTTGAGCACAC
>DAHUXA010000172.1 GCA_027307405.1 Hyphomicrobiales bacterium
ACAAAGTGCGCTTTGTCGGCGAGCCGGTGGCGGTGGTGCTGGCCGCCGATCCGCACGTCGCCGAAGCCGCCACCCACGCCATCGTCGCCGAATACGAGGAGCTGGCGCCGGTCTACGACGAGGTCGAGGCGATGACCGCCAAGACCTACGTGCACGAGGAGCTGAAACCCGCCGGCACCTTCGCCGACCTCAAGCATCTCAAGGGCCGCAAGGGAACCAATATTGCTCTTGATTTCAGGCTGCGGCGCGGCGACGTCGATAAAGCGTTTGCGGCGGCAGCGCATGTGTTCGAGCACACGTTCCGCACCCAGAAAGTGCTGCACCTGCCACTCGAACCACACGCCTCGATCGCAGATTATCGTGACGACAGCGTCACCATCTATTCATCGGCACAAGGGCCATCTTTCGTACGCACTGAGATCGCGCGTCTGCTCGGCTGGCCGGAGAACCGAGTGCGCATCAAAGTGCCGTATCTCGGCGGTGGCTACGGCGGCAAGCTCTACATCAAATTGGAGGCGCTAGCGACCGCGATGTCGATGCTCGCGCGCCGTCCGGTAAAGATCGCGCATACGATGGAAGAGCACTTCTACACGATCACCAAACACCCGACTACGTTCCGCATCAAAAGTGGCGTCGACCAGGACGGCCGCATCACCGCTCGCAAATGCGAGGTGTGGTGGAATGGCGGCGCCTATGCCGATATCGGCCCGCGCGTGACGCAGAAATCAGGCTTCACCGCGGCTGGACCCTACGATATCGACAATGTCTCGATCGATTCCTACGCGCTCTATACTAATCTGACGCCGGCCGGCGCACTGCGCGGCTTCGGCATTCCGCAGCTGGTGTGGGCCTATGAAAGCCATACCGACATGATCGCCCGCGCGCTCAAGCGCGATCCACTTGAATTCCGCAAGCAGAATCTGCTGCGCGACGGCCGGCCGCAGGCCACGGGCACAATTTTGAAGGACACCGCTATCGAGAAAGTGCTCGACCGCATCGCCGAGCGGCTCAACTGGAAGCGGCCGTTCGATCGCGGCAACGGCGTGGTCCGGCGCGGCCGTGGGTTCGCGGTCGCGCTCAAAGCGGTGATCTCGCCGACAACTTCGGTGGCGATCGTGAACGTCTCCGCTGACGGCAGCACCACGTTGTACTGCGGCACCGTCGACATGGGGCAGGGCTCCGATACGGCGATGGCGCAGATGGTCGGCGAAGTGCTCAACATGCCAGCCGAGTCGATACGAGTCGTGCCACGCGATACCGACGTGACGCCCTATGACATGGGAACGCTTGGCTCGCGCTCGCTGTTCCACATGGGTCACGCCGTTCGGCTCGCCGCCGAAGAGGCCCGCGCCAAGATCGGCGATCTCCGACGCGAACTGGGCGAGCCGGAGGGCAGCACTGCTCCGCTCGCTGATCTGTTCCGGAAGAAATATGGCATGCAGGCGGGAAATATCGTTGGCACGGGCATCTACAAGCCGGACTACACGCCGCCCGAGCCCGGCACCGGGCTGACGCCGAACGTGACGCCGTTCTGGATGGTGGCCGGCAGCGGCGTCGAGATCGAAGTGGACATCGGGACCGGGCAGGTGCGCATTATCCGCCTGATTAACGTCGCTGACGTTGGTAAGCCGATCAATCCGAAGATCGTCGAAGCCCAATTGTCAGGCGCATCCTTGATGCAACTCGGCTTCAGCATGTTCGAGAAGATGCATATCGACGGCGGCCAGGTTACCAATGCCTCGCTCGCCGATTACAAGATTCCGGGAATGCACGACATTCCGCCGGTGATTGAGAACGAGGCCGTCGACACCTATCAGACGAATGGCCCGTTCGGTGCCAAGGGCGTCGGCGAACTCGCTACCTTCGGTCTATCTCCGGCGATCGCCAATGCCATCGACGATGCCGTCGGCGTGCGCCTCACCGAATTGCCGTTGACCGCAGAGGCGGTGTTCCGCGCGTTGCGTGCCAAAGACAACAACCCGCTCGGAGACGAATGATATGAGTGCGGTGGCGATAACGATCAATTTCACGCTGAATGGTCGGCCGGTCGCGGCCGTTGTGAAGCCGCACCACAACGTCGTCGAGATGCTGCAAACGCAGTTCGCTTTATTCGGCGCGCGCGAAAGTTGCGGGCAGGGCCTGTGCGGCTGCTGCACCGTGCTGGTAGATGGGCGGCCGGTGTCGGGCTGTCTTCATCTCGCAGCTTTTCTCGACGGTGCCGAGGTGGTCACGGTCGAGCATCTGGCCACCCCGGGCAAGCTTGACCCGGTGCAGCAAGCATTCATCGACTGCGGAGCCTTCCAGTGCGGCTATTGCACACCCGGTTTCGTGATGATGACCAAGGCGCTCATCGGGCAGCATCCCGACCCCGACGACGAGCAAATTCGGGACTATCTGTCCGGAAATCTATGCCGCTGTGCCGCCTATCCAGAAATCGTAAATGCGGTCAAAATGGCCGCGCGTAATAGCAAGGCCGGATCAACCGGCTGACCCAAAACGCGACCTAAAGGGAGGGACTGATCCATGACAACGGCAACTGTAGCCGCTTCAGACCCGTGGTATCGCAGCCTCAACGCGACGCAGTGGAAAACCGTGTTCGCGTCGAACCTTGGCTGGATGTTTGACGGTTATGAAACCTTCGCGCTGATCCTGGTGGTCGGCGTGGCACTCCACGACCTGCTCGCGCCTTCGCAATTTGCCCAGATCCCGGCTTTTGCCGGCACAGTTATCGGCATCACGCTGCTGGGCTGGGGCATCGGTGGCGTGATCGGAGGCGTGTTGGCCGACTATATCGGCCGCCGGCGCACAATGATCTTCGCGATTCTCGCCTATTCAATAACGACCGGCCTTTCGGCCTTCGCCTGGGACTGGGTGTCGTTCGCGCTGTTGCGCTTCTTAGTCGGCGTCGCCATCGGCTCTGAATGGTCAACTGGCGCCTCCCTGACTGCGGAAGTGTGGCCCGACCATGCGCGTGGCCGTGGCGCCGGCCTGATGCAATGCGGGCTCGGCATCGGCTTCTTCCTGGCTTCCTTCACTTGGCTGTTCGTCAGCGGCTATGGACCGCACGCCTGGCGCATCATGTTCTTCATCGGCGTCCTCCCGGCGCTGTTTGCACTCTGGTTGCGCACCGGCGTTCCCGAGTCGCAAAAATGGGAGCACAGCAACGAAAAGCGAAAATCCGCCAGGACGCGAAAAAAGAGCGGTGCTGCAATGAGTGAGGAAGACCACGCGTTTACCCGCTTTACCTTCGCCGATCTGTTCGCTGATCCGGAAATCTGCAAGCGCACTATCATCGTATTCCTGATGTCGCTGACGACGACGGTGGCTTGGTGGGGCATCTCGACCTGGGTGCCGCCCTTCGTTGCTGCCGCCGCGGGCAAGGCCGGACTGCCGCCGCAAACATGGGCGAGCTATGCCGGCATGAGCTACAACCTCGGCGCCATCTGCGGCTATATCGGGCTTGGTTTCCTGGCCGACCGGTTCGGACGCAAGCCGATCGTGATGATCTTCTTCGCCGCCTCGCTGGTGCTCACATTTGCGCTCTACAGGTGGACGACCGATCTGCAGATGTTGCTGCTGGTTGCAGCGGTCAACGGCTTTTTCACGCTCGGCCAATATTCTTGGATGTCGGTCTGGCTGCCGGAGTTGTTCCCGACTCGCATGCGTGCAACCGGAATGGCGTTTGCGTTTAACGCGCCGCGCTTCATTGCGTTCATGGGGCCGCTATTCGCCGGCATGCTGATCGCCCAGTTCGGCGGCTTCAGTGGAATGGCGGTGGCTTTCTCCTTTATCTACATCCTGGGCTTCATCGTGGTTCCGCTCTTGCCGGAAACCAAGGGAAAGCCCTTGCCGGCCTGAGATCGGTGTAACGTTCCAAACCAGCGGTGCAGCGCAAGCTGCACCGCTTTATTTTGTGCCACGAAGATGAGGAGAGCCGTCATGGCCAGCAACATCGTTCAGACTAATCCCAACACCATGGCGGCACCCGGGGGGCATTACAGCCACGCGGTGAAGGCCAACGGTTTCGTGTTTGTTGCCGGTCAGTTGCCGATTGCACGCGACGGCACGAAACTTATGGACGCGCCGTTCGAGCAACAGGCGCAACAGACGCTGGACAATATCGCGGCGGCGCTGACAGCAGCCGGCAGCGCGATCGACCGGCTAGTTCAAATGCGGGTCTATGTTACCGACATCGCGTCGTGGCCTGCCTTTAACGCCATCTATGCGACATGGGTCGGGTCGTCGCGTCCGGCCCGAGCGGTCGTGCCGGTGCCGCAACTGCATTACGGCTTCAAGATTGAAATCGAGGCGGTTGCATTGGAAGGCACGTCATGACACCGCCTAAGGTCATCACACTCGAGGAGCACTTTACGTCGCCCAAATTGCGCGCGTTGCGCGGCGAGAAGGACACGCCGGTTCAGCGCAAGCTCGATGACCTTGGCGAACTGCGCATCCGTGAAATGGACGAAGCCGGAATCGACCTGCAGGTCATTTCCGAGAATAATCCGGCGACCCAGAATCTCGACGCTGAAACTGCCATCAAACTCGCGCGTGCCTCCAACGATGTTCTGTACGAAGCCGTGCGTCGATACCCAGATCGGTTCGCCGGGTTTGCTACTTTGCCGACGCCTGATCCGGCAGCGGCGGCTGACGAGTTGGAGCGCGCCGTGAGCAAGCTTGGCTTCAAGGGCGCCATGATCATGGGGCTGACCCACGGCCGCTTTATGGACGACAAGCGGTTCCGGCCGATCTTTGAGCGCGCGGTCGCCCTCGACGTGCCGCTTTATATCCACCCAACGCCGCCGCATTCTGCCGTCCAGGAAGCCTATTTCAAAGACTATCCAGCGCTTGCGGTCGCCCCGCTCGGTTTTACCCTGGAGACTTTGACCCACACATTTCGTCTCATTGTCAGCGGCCTATTTGATGAATATCCGACACTCAAAATCATCGTCGGCCATCTCGGCGAGACCGCGCCATTTTTGCTGTGGCGGACCGACCACATCCTCGGCGAACGTGCCCCTATGCCGCGGGCATTCGTCGACTACTACCGCGAGCATTTTTGGCTTACGACCAGCGGCGCATTTTCCAATTCGGCACTGACCTGCTCGATTGCCGAGATGGGCATGGAGAGAATTCTGTTCTCGATCGATTGGCCGTTCATGTCCAATCGCGCCGGCCGCAGATGGATAGATGCGGTACCGGTGAGCGACCGTGACCGGACATTGATCCTCGGCGTCAACGCAAGAAAGCTGCTGAAACTGTCATGACCTCGTGGGTGATCCGGGTGTCAGCAAGGTTTCGCCTCTCATGAGGGATTTGCCGCGCCGGTAGCCAACTTCGGCGTGCGTCGGCACTAAGAATTGGTGAAGCGTTCCGCGGGCGGGGCGATTTCCGTTACTAGGTCACGCACCAGTTTTTTGTTGGACAGCGGCGCCAGCGTCATCTCGCGTGACGTCAGTCGTGCGGTGCAGGCGTACTCGGTCTTGCCATCGATCTCGATCATGCATTCTTTGCAGGCGTTGGCATTGATGCAGGAGAAACGGATCGCCAGCGTCGGGTCTCGATGGATTCGGATCCAGCGCAGACCGTCAAGCACCGATTGGCCCGGCTCAAACGGCACCGCGTAGGTCTCCCAACCGCCGGCACTTGCGTCGGTACCGCGCCAGATCCGCAGCGTGGCGCGTTCGGTCATGACGCGGCGGCCGCGCGGGCAGGCGGGGACGACCTCGACAATACGAGGCGGCCATCTCGCAGCCCGACAAACTGGTTGCGCGCCCATTCCGGCGACATAGTGGGATAGTCCTCGCGCTGCTGTGCGCCGCGGGTTTCCGCGCGCGTAAGCGCCGTTTCGGCGACGACGCGCCCCACTAACAACATATTGCGCAGATCGAACCAGTCGATCCGCCGCATGTCGAAACGGTTGCCGTCGCCCTGTGGCAAGTCGTCCAACTCTCTCGCGATTTGATCGATTTGGTCAAGCGCGTGCGTGAGATTGGTTTTGGTGCGCAAGGCGCCCACGTCGTTCTGCATCGTGGCCTGAAACGCCTGCACCATTTCGGCGGTGTTGAGAGAATGTTCTGGTGCATCGGCGGTGATAAGATCCAGTACCGCGCCGGCATTGTCGGCGAGATCCGGTAGGGTACGCGTCCGTTTGACATGGGCGGCAGCGCTGCGCCCGGCGCGTCGCCCGAACACCAAAGCTTCGGTGATGGCGTTGCCGGACAGGCGATTGGCACCATTTGCGCCACCGACCGCTTCGCCGGCGGCAAACAAACCGGGCAAATCCGTTTGCATGTCCGCATCGGCTGCGATGCCGCCCATGTGATAATGCGCGATAGGCGCCACCTCAACCGGCGTTTTTGTGAGATCGATATTGTTGGCGGCAAGCCGGTCGATCACCGGGCCGAATGATTCCCGTAAGGCAGCTTCTGAACAATGCTGGAAGCTTAGATAAACGCCACCATGCGGGGAACCGCGGCCGGCCTCGACCTCCTTGAGGATCGCGTAACTGCCGACGTCGCGCGTAATGACGTATTTGCCATCCTCTGCAACACCATAGTGTTGGGTGAATTCCTCCATGCGGTTGTTAAGCAGGCGACCGCCGAGCTTGTAACGAAATGGATCCCACATGATCGGGTCCATGCCAACCAATCGTGGCGCCAGATGGCCTATAGGAAAAAATTGGACGAATTCCATGTCCACGAGCGACGCGCCGGCGCGCAGAGCCAGAGCGTAGCCGTCGCCGCCCATGTTGGCCGACGCGCTGTTGCGGCGATAAAGTCTCGTGAGACCACCGGTTGCCAGTATGGTCGCTTTGGCCGATAGAATAACTGGAGCACCCGATCCGAAATGCAGTGCCACCGCGCCGCAAATTCCGCCACCCGATCGCAAGAGATCGATAACGCAGAGGTCACCCGCCTTACGAATGCCGGCTGTTTTATTCACCACAGTGCGCAGCGTCTTCGACACTGCCGGTCCGGTTTTTAGAAAATCCACGTAGGCGCAGCGCGGACGGTCGTGACCGGGCGCCATGGCTTGGGTGATACGCCCGTTTTTCCGGGCCCAGCCGACGCCCCATTCGTCCATGGCGCGGATGCATTCCGGCCCATCTTCGCACAGCAATTGCGCCAGCGCCTCGTTGCACAGGCCGCGGCCGGCCGTGAGAGTGTCCTGATAATGATGGCTCCAGTGGTCCGGCGTCTCGGAGCCGAGTGCGGCTGCCACCGTCATCTGAGCCATCACGGTCGCGCCCCCGCGGCCGATCAGGCTCCGATCGGCCAGCAGCACCCGGCAACCCGCGCGGGCGGCCTCGAACGCCGCATACATGCCAGCGGCGCCGGAACCGATCACCAGCACGTCAGTTTCGGCACGCATCGGTTCTTGCAGCATAGATGCCCCGTGGCGATCGATCCGACCAACGTTTGCCTCGTAC
>DAHUXA010000173.1 GCA_027307405.1 Hyphomicrobiales bacterium
TGGTCTTTCCGGCGCCGAGAAAACCGGTGATCACCGTGACCGGCAAACGCGCGCCGCGTTCGCGCTTGAGCCTGCGGCCGAAGCGCCCTGCGGCGAGGGAGGGGAAGAGTTCGTTCAGAAATCCATCTCCAGCGTGTACAGCCCGCCGGTATGGCGGTCGACGGTGTAAACAATCCCGCGCTCGTCGACGAACACGTCGTTGAGTTGCACCGCCCCGGCGGGCGTGCCCTTCGGTGGTGGCGGCACGAAGGTCGCGACTTCTTTTGGCTGATACGGGTTGGAAATGTCGTAGGCCCGCAGGCCGCCATTGAAGAAGGTCCCAATCACGATCTGATCTGACTGCCACGCTGTCGGCACCGCGACGTTTTCGTGAATATTGTGCGCGCCAAAGCGGCCGCCGCGATCCTTGTACGCATCGACCGGCGGCATCGGACAGGTTGCGATTGACACGGGATGTGTTTCGTCGCGCATGTCGAGAATCCAAATCAGCTTCGGCCAATCCTTGCCGGCATTTTCAGTCGATTCGTCGGTCACCAGCATGAGCCCGCGATCGAACAACGGGACTGCGGTGTGCATGAAACCGGTATAGGGCGGGGAATTGGTCCAGTGCGAGATGACCTTCGGGTTGGCCTTGTCCTTGATGTCCATCACGAACATGCCGCCGTCTATGTAGCAGAGATAAAGGCGATCAGGCCGCTGCGGGTACACGTTCGTGTTGTGCGCGCGATAGCCCTTGTCGAGCGGATGGCGCGGTGGCGGTGCGACGTTGTCGGTGGCGGATGTTCCAGGCATCCACCAGCGGCCGACCTCGATGGGCTTCGATGGATTGCGTACGTCGATGCAACGATAGAACTGATCGTCCTGCGGGTGGCTCGGCTTGAAGTCGGGCGAGCCTGAAGCCATGTGCACATATTCCCCGTCGCAGAACCACAGTTGATGTACGCCACGCGACGTCGGGCCCGAACTGTCGAAGAACGAAATTGACCGCGGTTTCTCCGGCACCGATACGTCGAAGAGCTCCAGCCCAGCAGGCTGCTGCCCCACCTTCTGAGTCTGATAGGCCACCGCCATGATGTCGCCGGAGAGCTCCAGCGAGTTGGAGCGCATGTAAGGCTTGGGTAGGTCGGTTTGCACGACGACCTTCGGGTTGCGTGGATCGGAGACGTCGACGGCCGTGAAATTTTTCGGTGCGCTTTCATGCGCCAGCCAGATGATACGCCGGCCGTCTTTGGCAATTTGCACCGACATGCCCTCGCCCATGCCGCCAAAGCCGCCGAGGTCGTTCTGCGCGAGCAGCTTGAAATTCCAGGTAGTGGGCTCCGCGCTTTTGTTCAGCGGATTACTGGCGGTGGACATTCACGTCTCCGTGGCTTGGCTATGCGGAAAGGCCGGCGCGGAAAAGCGCCGGCCCGTGGTTAGTACAACATGCGCTTAAGCCCGTCACCGGGGTATCAGGCGCCCGCCTGCTTGAGGAATTCCGTGCGCAGTGCTTTGCTCCAGTCAGGCACAGCTTTGATCTTGTTTTCCTTCAAAAGGATTTCGGCCTGTCCTTGCATGTAGGGGACGAGGTCAGTCGGCCATCCTGGCTGCACTTCCACGCGTGCCAGTGCCTTGGCGAAGGTGTCCTTCGCCATCTTGTAACCCTTTGACTCATAGAACGAGAAAATCGTGTCGGCGACCTTCTTCGGGTCGGACTTGAAATCCTTGGCGACCTCGAGCCACGCCTTCAGATAGGCAACGACCGTTTCCGGACTCTTCTGCACAAATTCGGGTGTCGCCGCCATGAACACCGGCAGCCTGTCGAACTGGTCGAACTCCGAAATGCTGACAGCGAGGCCGTCAGCTTCTGCGATCGCGTTATAGGGCTCAACATTCACCATGGCGTCGACAGTCTTTGCGGCCATCGCCGCCACCATGTCGTCGACGTTCATCCGGATTTCCTGATAGTCACCCTTTTTGAGACCGGCCTTGGTCGCGATCTGGTCGACGAAGATATTGCCGGTGGATGAGCCGGTTTGATTGGCGACCTTGAGACCCTTGAGCTGCTCGACTTTCGTGATGTTGAGATCCTTGCGCGCCATCACGCGCGCAGTCTTGCCGACATATTCGATCATGGCGATGGCGAGCAGCCCGCCTTTGTCATGGCCGATGGCAAAAGAGGGGCCGGCATATGTGCCCATGTCGACCTGGCGGGCCACCATCTGCTGCATAGTGAGATTTCCGGACGGCACGGCAAATTCCTCGAATTTTACGCCGTGCTTTTCCAACAGTCCCGAGCGCAGCAGGTAATAGGTCGGCATACCCCACATATTGGTCTGGTAGCCCTGCCGCACGGTTTCCAACGCCGCTGCCGGCCGCACGCCGAAACCGGCCGCAAGTACACCGGCCCCGGTTGCCGCCAGATAGTGACGGCGTGTTATTCCGCCTTTGTGCTTCATGATTTTCCTCCCTTATGCGTCTGCTTTGCCGTTAGTTTTCGTCGGCTCGTTTGTACCCGTTTCGTGGCCAAGATGGCGCAACAATTCTTTTTGAAAATCCAGAAATTCCACGCTGAGCGGATCGCGCGGCCGCGACAGCGGAATGCGGATCTCTGCTTTTACCGTTCCCGGATGCGGTGTCATCACAATGACCCGATCTGCCAGATAGACCGCCTCAGAGACGTTGTGTGTCACGTAAATCACCGTCTTGCGCGTTTCCCGCCAGACCTCGGCGAGCAGGCGCTGCATATCGTCGCGGGTTAGCGCATCGAGTGCAGCGAACGGCTCGTCCATCAACAGTACGGACGGATTGTATGCCAGGGCGCGGGCGATGGCGACACGCTGCTGCATGCCGCCTGACAGGTGATGCGGGTATGAGCCGGTGAACTTATCGAGTTTCACCAGCCGCAATTGCTCGTGTGCAATCCTTTCACGTTCGTCCTTTGGCACGCCCTTCATTTCGAGACCGAAAGTGACGTTGCCAAGCGCCGTACGCCACGGGAAAAGCTGGGCGAAATCCTGAAACACAACACCACGATCCATACCGTGGCCGTCGACCTTTTTGCCACCAATGCGAATTTCGCCTGCCGCCGGTTCGAGGAACCCGGCGACAATGTTAAGCAGTGTGGACTTGCCGCAGCCGGACGGTCCGACGATGCAAACAAATTCTGACGCGCCGATATTCAAATTGACGTCTTTGACGCCCGGCACCTTGCCGCCAGGCGTGTCGTATATCAGCGAAACGTCGCGAATTTCGATGGGGACCATGCTCGTTGCCCTGCCGCGCTAGCCCTTCGCCGCGCGCATCATGCCCCACCGCAGCACCGTCATGCGCTCGAGCGAGCCGAAAATGAAACGCTCGAACATAAAACCAATCAGGCCGATCACGACCAGCGAAGCCAACATCACATCGGTATTGAGAAATTCCTTGGCGTCGAAAATGACCCAGCCTAAACCCCAGTCGGAAGCGGCGATCATCTCGGCGCCGACAACCGCGATCCACGAGCGCAGGAACGCCTGCCGCATACCCGTAATAATAAAAGGCGAAGCGCCAGGGATAATCACTTTCCAGAACAGTTTGTGCTCATCGGCGCCCATCGCGCCCGCTGCACGCAACCACAGCGGATTGACCGAGCGTACGCCGGACCAGGTGTTGAACATCATTGGAAAGGTTGCGGCGTAGAACACGATCAGGATCGTGGTCAGATTACCGATGCCGAACCATAGCATGAACAACGGTACCAGCGCGAAGGAAGGGATCGGCATCAGCGCGCTGACCAGCGGCAGGAAGAAATGCTCGACGCGTGAGAAACGCGCCATCAAGATCCCAAGCGGTAGTCCGACCGCGACCGAAAGTGCGAAGCCAAACATCACGCGATATAGAGTGAACGCGGCGTGTTCAATTATGCTGCCGTCGGCGACACTGGCGACAAGCGTACGTGCGACCGTTGGCAGAGTCGGCAGGAGTGCTGGTGCGAAATAGCCGCTGCGCGCCATCGCCTCGTAGACCGCGGCAGCCGCGAGCAAGGAAAGCGTGCCGCGCAGGAGTGTACGCTGACGTTGACCACCTTCCGTCATGACGAGATCATCCCCCAGCGCACAACCGTGTAATTTTCGATCTTTTGGAATACGAATTTTTCCAGCGCGAGACCGATAAGGGCGATGACAACGATGCCGGCCAGCATGGCATCGGTGTTGAGGAACTTGCGTGCGCCGAAGATCAGCCAGCCTAGTCCCCACGGTACAGCGGCGAGCATTTCAACCGCCACCAGGATGCGCCAAGCCTGCGCCAGGCCTAACCGCAGTCCAGTAAGGATGTAAGGCAGTGCCCCCGGAAGGATGACGTGCCTGAACAACCGGCGGTCATCGGCCCCCATCGCCTGCGCCGAACGAACCCAAATTTCCTTCACCGCTTTTACGCCGGTCCAACTATTGAAAATGATTGGAAATGCCGACACAAACCCTACCAGCAGCACCGCCGAGATATTGCCGAGCCCGAACCAGAGCAGGAACAGCGGCGCGTAGGCGAGACCCGGGATCGGTGCGCCGATCGACACCAGCGGAAGAAAAATATCCTCGGCACGGCGTGAGCGGCCCATCAGAACCCCGATGGTGACACCAAAGATGCCAGCGAGCGCAAATCCGGTGAGCAGCCGGATGAGCGTTTCGATGGCATGATGGGGAAGAATCCCCGTAATCGTAAGTTGCACAAAGGAAGCTGCCACTTCCTCCAGCGTCGGAAACAGTCGGCGCGGGAATATGCCGCTCCAGGCGATGATTTCCCAAATCCCGCCGACGACAACGAACGGAAAAACGTTGCGGGCAATCAGGCGAATTCGCTCGCCGCCCTGCGATCGATCGAGCGTGCGGTCCACCATGATGGTGGTGACGGCATCCTGCATCGGCGACTGACTTCCTCCCGTGGACCGCGGCAACTGCCTTCTTGGCGGGCTTCCAGCTTTTGAGCGGCTTTGGTCGAAGGATAGCGTTTTGAACGCCCACCACAAGCAGGCACCGTTTTGCCTTACGCCGGAATGCCACCACTGGCGCAATTGCGGCAGAACGGGTAAAGCCCGGTCACGCGCGCTGCGCCCAGTTCTCAACGGGAGAGTTTCGTGATGTCGAAGAATGCACAAAAGATCGGTTGGATCGGAACCGGCCGCATGGGCTTCCCCATGGCGGAACGTCTGCTCAAGGCCGGCCAAGATGTAACCATCTGGAATCGGACTCGCGCCAAGGCCGAGCCACTTGCCGCCAAGGGTGGCAAAATCGTCGACAAGCTCTCCGATCTGGCGCCATGCGATGTCGTGTTTTCGATCGTGTCCGAAGGCAAAGACCTGGAACAGGTCTTGTTCGGCAAGGATGGTGTTGTTTCGGGCTCCGGCAAGACTCCCGGCGTTTTCGTCGACTGCTCGACCATTTCAGTCGAGGAATCCGCCGACATCCGTAAGAAGCTGAAGGCACGCGGTGCCGACTATGTCACGGCGCCCGTTTCAGGCAACGCCAAGGTGATCAAGGCCGGTCGGCTATCGTCGGTCGTCTCGGGGCCTGAGGCTGCGTGCAAAATGATGATGCCGCTCATGGAGGTGATTGCACCGCAGGGCGTCTCCTATGTTGGTGACGGCGAGCTCGCGCGGGTGTGCAAGATCGCGCACAATGTCATGCTCGGCGTTGTCATCGAGAACCTGATCGAGATCACACTGCTGGTGAACAAAATGGGCGTTCCACGTCACGCCTTCCTCGCCTTTCTAAACAATGGCGTGATGGGCTCGATGTTCACCCGGTACAAGTCGCCGGCACTCGTCAATCTCGACTGGACGACGACATTCACTCCGGAATTGCTGCGCAAGGATCTCGATCTCGGACTTGAACTTGGTCGCGAGATGGATGTGCCGATGCCGGTGACGGCCGCGACCCGCGAAGTGCTGCAAGGCCACTTCGGCCACGCAACGCTGCAGCCGGACCCGCAGGCCTATCTGAACAAGGACTTTGCCGCGCTGATGGAGACGATGGCGCTCGCAGCCGGCATGAAACTCGCGTCGGAAAACAAGAACGTGCCGACGGGGCTGGAGAACTGATCTGCTCCACCAAAGACGTGCTGCGTGCATAAAAAAAGGGCCCCTTGCGGGGCCCGTGTGCATAAGGTGGAGGATTCACGCCGCCGTCTAAGCCTGAAGGGAGGAAAACGGCGGCTGCGCACGTGTCCACTCAACCGGCCTGGGCCGCTTATCACAAGTAAAATGCCCGTAAATTTTGCAGCAGAAATTCATGGTGGATATGCATGAGCGACATAACGCATCCTTCTGTCGAGTGACTGTAAACGGGAGTTCTAAATGGCCTTCAGGCTCTACAACGCCCCGCAATCGACGTGCAGCCAGCGTGTACGCTTTGTCTTCAATGCCAAAAAGCTTCCGTTCGATGAGGTAAAGCTCAATCTCCTCGAGGGCGATCAGCTCAAGCCCGACTACCTCAAGCTCAATCCCAATGGCGTCGTACCAACGCTTGATCACAACGGTGCAATCGTCATCGACTCCAACGTCATAACCGAATACCTCGACGAGGTCGCGCCCGAGAATAGTTTCACACCGGAAGATCCGGTTGAGCGTGCGCACATGCGTACGCTCATGCACTTCATCGACGAGATGCCGGCTGCTGCTGTGCGCGTACCGACGTTCAACCTGGCTTTCCTGCCGAGCTTCCAGAAAATGAGTCGCGAAGCATTCGTGGCCATGGCGGAGAGCAAGCCCTTGCGCCGGGAATTCATGCTCACCATGGGCCAGAGCGGCTTTCCGAAGGAGGAGATGGACGCGGCGCTTGCCCGTCTGCGCCGTACCTATGAGCGCATGGACGCGGAGATCGAACGCAGCGGCGGTCCCTGGTTGCTCGGCAAAAAGATCACACTGGCCGATGTAGCGGTCATGCCGTCACTCATACGCATACACGACCTCGGCAAGCCGGACTGGCAGGACCTGCCCCGTGTCGTCACCTGGTTCGACAACATCCGCTCGCAACCAGCTTTCAAGCCGACCTTCTATCACGGCTCGCTTTTGAGCGAACGCTTCCCTCATTTGCGGGAGAAGGCGTCGGCCTGAGTCCAATCGTCGCGAAAGGAGCGTTCATGGCAGTTGAGGCACGGCACATTCGTTCCGTCGACGGCAGGACCTTCCAGCTCGGGCGTATTACCCTGACGTTCAAGGCGAGCGTGGCGGAGACCGGGGGTGCCTACACGCTTTGCGAGGCAATCGAGCCGCCGGGCGCGGCGGCGGGCCTGCACCGGCACCCGACCTATGACGAGACTCATATCATCTGCGAAGGCCGCTACGAGTGTCAGCTGGGTGACGCCATGCTCACGCTTGGTCCCGGCGAGATGATATTCGCGCCGCGTGGCACACCGCACAGCGTCAAGAGCCTTGGCCCGGAAATCGGC
>DAHUXA010000174.1 GCA_027307405.1 Hyphomicrobiales bacterium
AATGAATTCCGCTTGCATGCGCCGGCCAGCTGAATCCTCGGGATAGTCGAGACTGCGCACCAGCGCGCCGCGCTCGGGTTGCGGCAATTGCTCGAGGATTTCGGCCTGCTCGGCCTTCGGCAAATCTTCAAGGATCGCGACCGCGTCGTCGGATTCCAGTTCGCTTACACCCTTTGCAACGGCCTGGGGCGGCAACTCCTCAAGGATTTCGTCACGCACCACGTCATCCACTTCAGTGAGCGCGGTGAAGTCGAAATCGATGCCCAGCAACTCGACAAGTCGTGGCCGCTGTTCTGGAGGAAGCGCCTCGATCAGGGCTCCCATGTCGGACTCGTGCAGGTCGCCGACCAGCGCGCGTAGGCCAACAGCGTCCGCCGTCTCAATCCTGCGTGCGACGCTTTTGACGAAAGTCTTTCGGATGGAACCATCTTTATTGCGCGGCAGTTGGGCGGCCTCGGTGCCGTTTGTTTCTTGATCGGACATATCGAAGCCTGTCGGCAAATATTGAAGGCGCGACGCTTGTACGCCCGCGCCCACACTCTGGGCAATAATTAACGCATAGATACGCCGCTGAATGTGAGCTTGCCCGTCGGCGGCTGTTGCGGCATTGGATGACGCATGATCCGTACGTTCTTTCTTGCGCTTGCCATAGCCCTTGCTCCCGCGATGGCTACAGCGACCTCATGCCCGGGCAACCCGGACGCGCTCGGGACTGAGCGCACGATCGAGGTCGACGCCAAGAGCACGCCTCGGATCGGCCGTAAACAGTTTCCTGTAACATTGCCACTGCATGCCAAGGAGCTGGTGCTCACGTTCGACGATGGTCCCTGGCCCGGAACAACCCCGAAGGTCCTGAATGCTCTGAAGAGTGAATGTGTAAGTGCCACATTCTTCCTGTTGGGGCGAAACGCGGCAGCACATCCGCAACTTGCGCGACGTGCTGTCGCCGATGGCCACAGCGTCGGCCATCACAGCTATTCGCATCCCCCGCTCGACCGCATGCCGGTTGCCAAGGCGGAGGCCGAGATCGACCGCGGGATTGCTGCGGACGAACTTGCGCTTTATGGCGAACGACGCACAACGCCAACTACGCCCTTCTTCCGCTTTCCCGGTTTTGCGTCGAACCGTGCCATCCTCGATCGGATGAGCAAGCGCGGAGTGGTGGTATTTGGTGCCGATGTCTGGGCAAGCGACTGGGTGCGGATGACGCCGGAGCAGGAATTGCACCTTATCCTGTCCCGTATCGAGCAGGTCGGGCGCGGCATTGTCCTTTTTCACGATACCAAGGCGCAGACAGCGCAAATGCTCCCGGCCTTCCTCCACGAGCTCAAGCGGCGGGGATACAGCATCGTCCACGTGATTCCGGCCCGAAGCCGCAGTGCGTTGCAGTAAAAACGTCGTTTTTTTGCCGCATCTCTGAAAAATCATTGGAAAACAAGGCTGCGTTCGTTCACAACGCGTAAGCATCCATTAATGTCGCGCACCATATTGTTCAGGAGCCTCCACTCGGAGGTGGACGGCGCGGGCAGGTCGGGGGGCCTAATGCGCGGTGTTGTGCTTTTTGTTCTTTGGTTGGTCGGTACTGCCACTGCCGTCGCGGAGCCGTGCGCCGGTAACCCCGATGCGCTCGGCACCAGCCGTGTACTCACCATAAGCCCGAGCGACTTCCGCCGGATCGGCAGTATGCAATACACGCAGACGCTGCCGCTCAACGATCATGAGGTGGTGATCACTTTCGACGATGGGCCGATACCGCCCTACTCCAACGTCATTCTCGACACGCTGGCGTCGCAATGCGTCAAGGCGACCTACTTTCTGGTCGGCGAGATGGCGCGGGCTTATCCGTCTATTGTGCGGCGCATGTTCAATGAAGGTCACACACTCGGCACGCATAGCCAGAACCATCCCTACGCCTTCCAGCGTTTGACAATGCCGCGCTTCGAACAGCAGATCGACGGTGGCATTGCCTCGGTCGACGCTGCACTCGGTGATCCAAAGGCGCTATCGCCATTCTTCCGTATTCCGGGTCTGGGCAGGACCAGCGCAATCGAAGAGTACTTGGCCTCGAAGTCATTGGTGACCTGGAGTGCGGATGTGGTCGCCGATGACTGGAAGCACATCGGCGCGAAGGAAATCGTGAAGCGCGCGATGCGGCGATTGGACGAAAAAGGCCGGGGCATTCTGCTGCTGCACGATATCCATCCAGCGACAGTCCTCGCCCTTCCGACACTGCTTAAGGAGCTTAAAGAGCGAGGCTACCATGTCGTGCAGGTCGTCGCGGCAGGAGAGCGACCGAAGACCTTGCCTGAACTGGTCGCATCGCCGGACACCAACAAGGAATCATGGCCGCGTGTGCTGCAAACGAAGGCAACGCACGATACGCCGGCCAAGACGGCCGTGCGCCACCGTGGCAAGAAATTGATCACAAACAAGCATCGGAGGCCCACGGTTGCCAGCCTGCATGAGACTGACCAAACCACCGATGCCAGCGACTGGCGACAAAGCCAGTTCTAGTCTCTGCTAATGTTTCAAGCGCGCAAGTCTATTTATGCAACGCAAACGTACTGCGAAGCGCGCATTCCAAGTCGCTGCGCCGCGCCTTTAGCAAGATCAAGTCGAGCGCCCATACGATAAGCAATTCCCCAAGGGCCTCTATCGTTGATTCTAACAACAATGGACCGCCCATTGCTGGGGTTTGTCACGGTTAAGCTCGTGCCAATCGGCCACGTACGCGCTGCCGCTGTGTTGCCATTCACATCGAACCGTTCACCACTGGCGGTACGCGTCCCCGAAGAATAGGAACTCGCGAGCACCTCTTGTCCGGCGCAATTGCCAGAGCGTTTTACATACTTGTGAACCGAACTCCATCCGGCCGCGTTCGCCGATGTGAGCGTCACTAGGCCCACCAAAATCCCGATGCATATGTGCTTCATTTAAGGCTATCCCCTTGAATCTATTGTGCCGACGTGCCGCACCTAGGACTGGCACAACATGGCATAAGGATGGCAAAAGGAAATTTGCGGTGGGTCAGCACCGTTAAAGCATTAATTTGCGGACGTTTTTGCGACCACCGACAACCCAGGCGGTATGGAGGGCACGTCTAAATGAGAAATAGTCGCAGCAACGATTCGGCTCGCCGCCGGCGAGACATGCAACTCGGAACCAAAACGGCAAGGGTGGCCAATTGGCCACTTTAGCAGTCAGAAAACAATCTCCGCTCCGTCAGTTCTCAAAGAGCGTCCTGGCACGTATTCGTGGTCTGGACAGGCCAAAATTCCACAGATCAAAAACACGCCGCGGCTCGCCAAACGCTGCTCTTTGCGCTCCCCGCGCCGGACGAGACGCAGCAGATGAGCGTGCACAATGCTCTGCGCGTATGTTTGTTGCATCGGCGTGAGAACGACAGCCTCCGTCACACGACGCCAAGCCAAATCACACGCGCGCAACAAAATGCGTGATTGCCCTTCATCCAAATCATTGAGCGCGGCGATATACATCGATTCAACCCCACCATTACCGCTCAGAGCGGCCCATACAAACTCCTATCGCTGCCTACGGTCAGTGGTGCCAAAACAATGCCAACAAAATGATGATCGGCAGCGGCACGCCAAGTAGCCACAACAAAGCACCTCGTCCAAAGCCCATGGTAGCCTCCAGTTTTTGATGAGAGGCTAACCCACATTGCTTCTGTAAGTTCCTCGGCATAGTCTGAATCTCCCGCAAGGCGACGGGCATTGCGTGGATTAAGAGCTCAGAATTTTATCCACGAAGGCTTTTTACTCTCGTCAGGAACCGCCACAGGCTCTGCGCAGTTGGGTCTGGTAGGCGGCGGAGTCTTCTATGAAAATCGCTCAAATCGCACCTCTTATGGAGAGCGTGCCACCCCGGGGATATGGGGGCACTGAACGCATCGTTTCGTACCTTACGGAAGAACTGGTCAATCTGGGTCATGATGTGACGCTGTTCGCCAGCGGCGATTCTGTGACCTCAGCGCGACTTGTAAGTTGTGCGACCACGGCCTTGCGGCTTGATCCTCACGTCCGGGATACGATTCCCTACTACATGCTTATGTTGGATCGGGTGCGCGAATGCGCAGACGATTTCGACATCCTCCATTTCCATATCGATCAATTCCATTTTCCGCTATTTCGCCCGATCGCAAACTCCACCCTGACGACACTGCACGGTCGGCAGGATCTCCCGGATCTGCGGCCGCTTTATTTCGGCTTCAATGACATGCCGCTCGTCTCAATCTCGGATAACCAGCGTGTGCCGATTCACAACGCTAATTTCGCTGCCACAGTGCATCACGGGTTGCCAATCGATCTGCTCCGCCCGACATTTAATCCGCGCGGCGGCTATTTGGCGTTTCTCGGACGCATTTCTCCGGAGAAAGGTGTTGATCGCGCCATCAAGGTGGCACAGACACTTGGCATCCCGATCAAAATCGCCGCGAAGGTCGATCGGGTCGACGAGGCCTATTTTCGCGAGCAAATCGCCCCCTTGATCAAAGGGCCCGGCGTGCAATTTATCGGTGAAATCAATGAGCGTCAGAAAATCGATTTTCTGGGCCAGGCGCAGGCCCTGATGTTTCTGATTGATTGGCCTGAGCCGTTCGGGTTGTCCATGATCGAGGCGATGGCCTGCGGCACACCCGTACTCGCGTTCCGTCGAGGTTCAGTCGAAGAAGTCGTGGACCATGGCGTCACAGGCCACATAGTCGAGGGCATCGAAGAGGCGATCCGCGCGCTGCCGCATGTTGTCGCTCTCGATCGCCGCGCCGTGCGCCGACGCTTTGAAGAGAGGTTCAGCAGCACCCGCATGGCAAAAGATTATTTGCGAGTGTATAAGTCCTTACTTGCGCTGCGGAATCTGAAGCAGGGTTCCAGCAGAGCGGAGCCCGCGGACGCGGTCGCTACGACATACCATCCTGCTGAGTGAGTCAGTCATTGATGATTCCATCGTCCTGGACGAAAGCAGTTACAGCTGCTGACGTCGCCGAGGAACCTTTTTATATTCCTGCGACGACGTCGCCTTCTAGGCCCCGTCGCACCCTCAAACATGGTGATACCTTTGCGGTCGTCGACAGTCATGGCGACATTGGCGCGTCAAGGGGGGCACAAGACGGCATCTTTCATGCCGACACCCGGTATCTTTCGCGTTTTGAGCTTCTGCTCAACGGCATGCAACCTTTATTGCTCGGGTCAAATCTGCGCGACGATAATTCGGTACTTACGGTCGACCTGACCAATCCGGACATGTATTTCAACGGGCAGCTAGCATTGTCCAAAGACACCATTCATGTTGTACGCACACTGTTTCTTTGGCGTAGCTGCGCCTACCACAGGCTCGGTTTCCACAACCACGGCGATGCACGCGTTAAGTTCAGTATTTCGCTCGCTTTTGACAACGATTTCGCCGACCTTTTCGAAGTCCGTGGGCTGCACAGGGACCGCCGCGGCCGGTCGGAAATACAGTGCAATCCCGAAACCGGCCGGGTGGATATCTCATATGAAGGTCTCGACGAAAAACTACGTCGCAGCACCTTCACCTTCGACCCGCCGCCAGCCAATCTGCAGAAAAATATTGCGACCTACAGGTTCGACTTGCGCCCCGGAGAGCGCTGTTCGGTTTGTCTCACCCTCGAATGCAATCGTGAAGAGACGGATAGTCCAAAGAGCTTTTTGCGCAGCATGGTCGCTGCTGCACACGAGTTGAAGGCGTCGACGCGTCAAGCCGCGACGGTAGTCGCCTCGAATGAAATCCTGAATCGGCTGTTCTGTCGCTCGATGGCCGATCTCTACATGCTGATCACGCAAACAAGTCAGGGGCCATATCCCTACGGGGGCATTCCCTGGTACTCGACCACGTTCGGCCGCGACGGCATTCTTGCCGCGATCCAGATGCTTTGGTGTGATCCCCGCATTGCGAAGGGCGTGCTGAAGCGGCTCGCAGCATTCCAGGCGAAGCAAAATGACCCGCTTCGCGATGCCGAACCGGGAAAGATTCTGCACGAAATGCGTGCGGGTGAGATGGCCGCGCTCGGCGAGATCCCGTTTGGGCTCTATTATGGGAGCGTCGATTCAACGCCGCTCTTTGTGCTCTTGCTTGGACTATATGTTGAGCGCACCGGCGATCTTGCGACGCTGCGGGAGCTATGCCCAAACCTCAAGGTCGCGCTCGCATGGATCGATTCCTACGGGGATCCCGACGGCGACGGCTTTATTGAGTACTACCGCGCGACAGAACGGGGACTGTCCAACCAAGGCTGGAAGGATTCTCATGATGCTGTGTTCCACGCGGACGGGAGTCTTGCTGAAGGGCCGATCGCCCTCGCTGAGGTTCAAGGCTACGTCTATGCCGCCAAACAGCTCGCCGCGCGTTGTGCGCGGTGGCTTGGCGACGACACCTGGGCTTGCGCGCTCGATGCGGAAGCGGCCCGCTTACGCACCCAATTCGATGCGGCATTTTGGTGTGAAGGTCTCGGCACTTACGCGATGGCACTTGATGGACACAAGAGAGCGTGTCTTGTCCGCACCTCGAATGCGGGTCAGGTTTTGTTCAGTGGCATCGCCAATCCCGAACGCGCAGCCGCAGTTGCCAAGTGCCTCATGGAGCCGCGCTTCTTTTCAGGTTGGGGCATTCGCACTGTGGCGCGAGACGAACGGCGCTACAACCCGATGTCGTATCACAATGGTTCGATCTGGCCGCACGACAATGCGCTGATTGCGCTTGGCCTTCGGCGCTATGGTTTTATGGATGCTGCCGATCGCATCTTCGCCGGCATGTTGGATGCTGCTTCGTATATGGAATTCCAGCGCCTGCCCGAGCTGTTTTGCGGCTTCGGGCGTCGGCGCAACCGCGGCCCGACGCTATACCCCGTTGCCTGCTCGCCGCAGGCCTGGGCGGCAACAGCACCTTTTGCTTTGCTACAGGCCTCAATAGGACTGGAATTCGATCCGGTGGCTAAAGAGATCACGCTGCGAAATCCACATCTGCCATCGTTTATCGAGAGTTTGACGATTAGTGGATTACGGCTCGGCAATTCGACTGTCGACTTGTCTCTACGTGGTCAACGAGATGACATCTCGATGCGGGTCCTGCGCAGCGACGCTAATATAAGGGTGTCTGCGGTTTACTGCTGAATTAAATAAATGGTGCAGGAGTAACAAATAGCGATTTAGACGCTCAGCCCGCCTTACTTGGCTGCCTCTTTCCTGTAGCTACGCCCTAACTTGG
>DAHUXA010000175.1 GCA_027307405.1 Hyphomicrobiales bacterium
ACGGCGGATCGTAACTTACGCCGCTTTCTTCTTCGCCCGGATCAGTTTGCGGCTGTCGAGACACTCGGCAATCTGCACGGCATTGAGCGCCGCTCCTTTACGCAGATTGTCCGACACCACCCACATCTGCAGGCCATTATCGATGGTCGGATCGGTGCGGATGCGGCTGATATAAGTGGTGTCCTCGCCCACGCATTCATACGGCGTCACGTAACCGCCGGGCTCGTGCTTGTCGATCACCAGGCAACCAGGCGCGCTGCGCAGTATCGCACGCGCTTCCTCGACACTGATCGGGTTCTCGAACTCGACGTTCACCGCCTCTGAATGGCCGACGAACACCGGCACGCGCACGCAGGTAGCGGTGAGCTTGATATGGGGATCAAGAATTTTCTTGGTCTCCATCATCATCTTCCATTCTTCCTTAGTGTAGCCGTCCTCCATGAACACGTCGATTTGCGGAATCACATTGAACGCAATCCGCTTAGGAAACTTTTTCGTTTCCACTTCACCGAGTGTGAACACCGCCTTGCTCTGCGAGAACAGTTCGTCCATCGCTTCCTTGCCAGCACCCGACACCGATTGATAGGTCGCGACCACGACGCGCTTGATCTTCGCCTTGTCGTGCAGCGGCTTGAGCGCGACAACAAGCTGTGCAGTCGAGCAATTTGGATTGGCGATAATATTTTTCTTGGCAAAGCCAGCGACAGCATCGGCATTTACTTCCGGCACGACCAAAGGCACGTCCGGATCCATGCGCCAGGCGGAAGAATTGTCGATCACCACCGCGCCCTGTGCAGCAATCTTCGGTGACCATTCCTTCGACACAGCACCGCCGGCCGACATCAGACAAATGTCAACGTCGGAAAAATCAAAATGGTCGAGCGCCTTCACCTTGAGCGTCTTGTCGCCGAACGAACACTCTACGCCCTGACTCCGGCGCGATGCAACGGCGACCACCTCGTCGGCGGGGAAATTGCGTTCGGCCAGAATGTCGAGCATCTCGCGCCCGACATTGCCGGTGGCACCCACAACGGCGACCTTGTAACCCATTGTTAACGCTCCGGAATAAATTACCGCCCGGCGGCTGCTACGGGGCAACCGGATGGCAGCGCTTCTAAGCGAGAACTGCTGTCAACACAACGGCACCCTGCTTCCGACAACCGCATGCATCCGGCTCTTCGCTCGTGGCGTGACGAACTGGCTCACACCCCTGTGCGCCTACTTGCATATCTGGGTGCTGTTGCGCTGCTGTCCATAGCCGCCGCGCGCCTTTCTCAATCGCCTGAGGTGATGAGTAACATCACGCCGGTGTATCGATCGGAATGGATTGACATTGAGCCTCCGTTCCCGGCCTTCGTGCTTTCGATCCCTGAGGCTGCCGATGTACCGGCAAACTACGCGATCCACCGGCACGCAGAAGGCGGCGGCCGCAAGGATATCCTTGAATTGGGCGAAGCAGCCGGTGCGGCGCCCTACCTGAGGGTCGAGATCTATCGGCCCGGGAGCGAGATACGTCACTTTGCCGATCCGAAAGCTGAAATCCTTGACGGCGCGAGTGCGCTCGGGCCGATCGAGATCCAGCGCGCGGTCCAACCTCTCGCGAGCAAATTCGGACCACTGACGATTGTTTCATTTTCAACCTCAAAAGGAGCACCACGCCACTGCCTCGGTTTCGTGCGCGCCTATAGCGATCCACGATTGCAAATATCCGGCTGGTTTTGTCAGGGAGGGACCGAATTCATCGAACAGAGCACGTTGGCGTGTGCGCTCGATAGACTCACGCTGCTCGCTGCCGGTAGCGAGCCAAGGGTCGGCGCGCTGTTCGCGCGGGCCGAACTCAATCGCAGCTATTGCGGCCAGCGCGACACAATTTTGGCCGCGACGCCCAAATATCATTTGCTTTGGAAGGCGCTTGCAAATCGCCCTGAGCCGCGGCGCATTGGACGTTGAGTGAAGTCGCTACCCCGGCGTTCGATTTGAAGTCCCATTCACTGGGATCGCACTCATGACGCGACAGCGAATTCCCGCTGTACCCCGACGCATTGACTGAACGACAAATTCGTCGGATCATATTCTAATAATAATATCTGAAGCTTCGGTGATGACCGGCATGCTTCAGCGAACCTCTGGGGAGAGGAACAATGATCACACGGCGTCACCTACTTGGTACGGCAGGCGCCAGCGCTGCGCTTGCCCTAACCGGAAATACGTTTGCAGAAGCCGCGGGCGCCGGTCTCACGCCGGGCGTACCGCCGGGCCTCGGCACTGTCGCGACTATGGAGGCGCTGCCCGGCAAAAAGCCGCTGATCAAGCTCTCATATCGACCACCTAACTATGAATCGCCACTCGAAGTGTTCCGCACACCGATAACGCCGAATGACGAGTTCTTCGTGCGTTATCACCTCGCAGACATTCCGGAGGTCGATGCCAAGACGTACAAAATCAAGATTGGTGGTGACGGCGCCAATTCACCTATCGAACTCACGCTCGACGATTTGAAGAAATTGCCGGCATTCGAAGTGGTCGCGGTCAACCAGTGCTCCGGCAACCGGCGCGGGCTGTCGAACCCGCATGTCGTTGGCGTGGAGTGGGGCTACGGCGCCATGGGCTGCGCGCGCTGGAAAGGTGCCCGACTCAAGGACGTGCTGGAGAAGGCCGGATTGAAGAAAGAGACAATCGAAGTTGCATTCGACGGTGCCGACGGCCCAGCGGTCGACAAGACACCCGACTTCATCAAGAGCATTCCGGTTTGGAAGGCAATCGAGGATTCAACGCTCATCGCCTATGAGATGAATGGCCAGCCGCTGCCGCACTGGAATGGCTTCCCGGCTCGCATTGTCGTTCCCGGCTGGACTGGTACCTACTGGATGAAACACGTGGTCACGATCAATGCGCTGACCAAGCCGCAGGGCGGATTCTGGATGATTCCGGCCTATCGCGTTCCGGTCGGCAAGTTTCCACTCCGCGACCGTTTCATAAGCCAAGAAAACGCCACCAGCACACCCATCACCGAGATGGTGGTCAATTCGCTGATCACCAGCCATCGCGATGGTGCGAAAGTGAATCCCGGCAAAGTCGCGGTGAGCGGCATGGCTTGGGACGGTGGCTACGGCATCAGCTCGGTGCAAGTCTCCACTGACGGCGGAAAAACTTGGTCGGCGGCAAAGCTCGGCCAGGATCTCGGCCGTTTCGCTTTCCGTCCATGGAGTTTCGACTTCACTGCCAAGAAGGGCAAGAACACTGTGATGGTCAACGCGATCAACAAGCTGGGCCAAAGCCAAACGCCTGAGCTGATCTTCAACCCGGCTGGCTACCACAACAACGTGATGCAAAACATCACGCTCAACGCGTAAGGGAGGGGATCATGCGCGTATTCTTGATCGCTGCGATTGCCGCACTGATCGCGCTTCCTGCGGCTGCCGATGAGAAGCCGGTGCAGCTCAAAAAGGCGCCCGGTCTCGACAAAGTCGAGGCTAATTGCCAAGCCTGTCACAGCCTCGATTACATCCCAATGAATTCTCCTTTCCCGAATGCGGCGTTATGGGATGCCGAGGTCACGAAAATGATCAAGGCCTACGGGGCGCCGATCGACGATGCCGACGCCAAGGCGATCGCGGAGTACCTGAAGGCTAACTACGGAAGCTAATTTGGTCCGGCTTCGAAGCATCGTCCGAACGCGTAGCCCCGCCCCTGGCGGGGCTTTTATTTCGAATTTACCGACATTTACCCGGATTCGGGCCTGTTATGGGAAACGGAACCCCGCTAGACTGCGTTAGAATAGATCAAAGGTCGAGGATCCCATGAAATTGAAAGGCATCGCCGTGGCGCTTGTTTTGGCCGGAGCCGTGGGTTTGCTGGTCGCGCCGGCGCAGGCCCAGACCAAGCCAGCGGACGCCCAGACCAAAAAGAAAACCGTGGTCTATAATCGCGATCGTACGGTCATGATCAGCCGCGACGAGGATGGCCGAACGCGCACCCGCATCATCATTCAGAAGCGCTCCTATCTCGATCCCGGCACGGAAACTTTCCCGGGTGAGCGTGGCAGAAACACCGACTACGTGGAAAATCCAAACCAGCGCGCGGGAGGCGTGATCAATAATACGTCCGCTGGACTGTACAATACCCAATCGGCACTGCCGGGGCCGTGGACCTTGCCGAGCAAGAATAATCCCTGGCTGGGATACTAAACAGGCCCGCACGTTTGAAAGGAAACGCGGCCATGTGGCCGCGTTTCCTTTTTGGCGGTTGTGGTTCGTCTTAGGCCGCGAGTTTTTCCAGCGCGGCCAAAATCGCCGATCCCATTGCTGCCGTTGAAACGACTTCGGTGCCCTCCGACTTGATGTCGGCGGTTCGCAAACCCTTGGCGAGTGTCGCGGAAATCGCCTGGTCGATCCAATCGGCTTGCTTTCCAAGGTTGAATGAATACCGCAGCGCCATTCCAAACGATGCGATCATGGCAATCGGATTGGCTATGCCTTTGCCCGCGATGTCGGGCGCGGAGCCGTGCACCGGTTCATAGAGCGCTCTGCGCTTGCGCGTCTTTGCATCGACCTCGCCAAGCGACGCGGATGGCAGCATACCGAGCGATCCGGTCAAGGTCGCAGCGATATCCGAGAGAACATCGCCGAACAGATTGTCGGTGACGATGACGTCGAATTGCTTCGGCCAACGCACCAGCTGCATGCCGCCCGCGTCGGCAAGCATGTGCTCGAGCTGCACATCCTTGAACTCGCGCGCGTGCATCTGGGTCATGACTTCGTTCCACAAGACGCCCGTCTTCATGACATTGCGTTTTTCCATGGAGGTAACCTTGTTGCGACGCTTGCGGGCAAGCTCAAAAGCGACACGGCCAATACGCTCGATCTCGTACGTGTCATACACCTGCGTATCGATGGCGCGCTTCTGGCCGTTACCGAGATCGGTGATCGTCTTCGGCTCCCCGAAATAAACGCCCCCCGTCAGCTCACGCAGAATAATGATGTCGAGACCCTCGACCACCTCGCGTTTGAGTGACGAAGAATCGGCAAGTGCGGGATAGACGATGGCCGGACGGATGTTGGCGAAGAGCGCGAGGTCCTTACGCAAGCGTAACAAGCCGGCCTCGGGCCGCACGTCGTAAGGCACCTTGTCCCATTTCGGTCCGCCAACCGCTCCGAAGATCACGGCGTCCGCGGCCTTTGCCTTTTCCATCGTGGCATCTGTAATGGCGGCACCGTGGGCGTCATAGCAGCAGCCGCCCACCAGCGCCTCTTCGGTGCTGAATTTTTCAGGACCTCTTTTGTTGAAGAAATCGATGACACGCTTCACCTCGGCCATGACTTCCGGGCCGATGCCGTCGCCGGGAAGAAGAAGCAGATTATGGGTCGCCATCACACCTTACCTCACAGGGAACTTGCTGCGCGGATTGCTAAAGCCTCGCCGCAGGCTTGGCAACCGCCATACATGAGCCGACACTGAGCCATCGCAATAGTCGAGGACGAACTGTGCCATCAGGCAATGCCAGGGTCGTGATCATAGGGGCCGGCTTTGGTGGCCTGGAGGCAGCCAAGGCGCTGAGGCGTGCAGCGGTTGAAGTGATCGTAATCGACCGGCAAAATCACCATTGTTTCCAGCCACTGCTCTATCAGGTGGCGACCGCGGCTTTGTCACCTGCCGAAATCGCCTGGCCGATTCGCCACATCTTGCGCCCACAGCGCAATGCAACTGTGCTGATGGAAGAGGTGCACGGAATCGATGTGCTTAAGAGATGCGTTCATACGCAGTTCGGCGACGTGCCTTATGACTATTTGATCATCGCGACCGGCGCGATGCACTCCTACTTCGGTCATGATGACTGGTCCGATTATGCGCCAGGCTTGAAACGCATTGAAGATGCCACCCGTGTTCGGCGTAGCATCCTGATCGCCTTCGAGCGGGCGGAGGTCGTGCACGACCAGGACGAGCAGCGGCGCCTGCTTACGTTCGTGATCGTCGGCGGCGGCGCTACCGGTGTCGAGATGGCCGGCGCGATAGCGGATGTTGCGCGCCAGACGCTCGCTGCCGATTTTCGCCGTATCGATCCCCGCTCTGCGCGCATCGTATTGGTCGAAGCCGGACCGCGCGTGCTGCCGACATTCCCGCAGAATCTTTCAGACTACGCGCGCGAAATTCTCACCCGCGGGGGCGTCGAGATAAAGACGGCAACCCTGGTGACCAAATGCGATGCGCGCGGTGTCGACCTCAAGGACGGGCGCATCGACGCCGGTACCATAATCTGGGCTGCGGGCGTGACGGCCTCTCCGGCCGCGCGCTGGCTCAACGCGGAGGCTGACGCGGCCGGCCGGATCAAAGTTGGACCGGACCTGTCGGTTCCAGGCTATCCGGAAATCTTTGTAATTGGCGATACCGCCACGCTGACCGACAGGAAGGGCCATGCAATACCCGGCGTTGCGCCCGCCGCAAAGCAAATGGGCAAGTATGTCGGAAAGCTGATCTCCGCTCGCATCGCAGGCCGCGAGCGGCGCAAGCCATTCCACTACGTGCATCTCGGTGACCTGGCGACGATCGGAAGGCGCGCCGCGGTCGTTAAATTCGGACGGCTCGAATTGAAAGGCTTCCTGGGTTGGGTGTTTTGGAGTGTCGCACACATCTATTTTCTGATCGGCCTCCGTAACCGCTTCGTCGTGGCTTTCAATTGGTTCTGGGATTACGTTACTTTTCAGCGGGGCGCACGCCTGATCACAGACGTACCGCGCGGCGAAGACTCGACACGCGGCGCCTAGTCCAAGCGGAATTCCGCCAACAAACCGCAAATCGGGGGGGCAATCGTGAACAACCCACGCAAAATACTTTCAACCGCACTTGTCGCAATGTCGCTTCTTGCCATGGCGGCAACCTCGCACGCGATCGAACTCGATCCGAAGGTCCTCGCGTACAAACTTCCGGACCAGATCAACTGGGGGCCAGTGACCCCGGCTGGCAATCAGCAAGCGATCCTGTTCGGAGACCCCAGCAAGCCGGGGCTATACGGAGTCATGGTGAAATGGCTGGCGGGCAATCACTTCAGCAAGCCACATTTCCATCCCAACGATCGTTTCATCACTGTGCTGTCGGGAACATGGTGGGTCGGCAGCGGATCTGATTTCGATCCGAACATCGCCAGTGTGCCAATGCCCGCGGGTTCGTTCGTGACGCACTATGGCAAACAGGTGCAC
>DAHUXA010000176.1 GCA_027307405.1 Hyphomicrobiales bacterium
TTCTGAGCGTGCGCCATAAAGCTGCCAGGACATCCTCGAGGGCTCGGCGATGCCGTTCCCGTGTCACTAACGCCGATTCAGCGCCGGCCAAAAAACCCGCAGCGTATTTGCCGAGGTGAGATAAAAGCAGATCGAAACCTTCACCAGCCACCGCCGAAACGTTGAACTCTAATTCATTCGCATTGAATCCGAATTCATTACTTTTACTTAACCCTTTATTAACCATGCCGCTTAGAGATTTATTAATCTGAACATTCCGTTCATTGCTTCTGTTCTTTTGGAGTAACTGTTCATTACTTCCTGTAACTCTTTGCAACAGATCGATTTTATTGCGAATGAGCCACGTGGGCGGGGCCGGGCGGCCGGCGGCGGCTTTGGCCAACCGCTGCTCCCGGGTCGACTCATTTGCATCTACCACCCAAAGCACCAGATCGGCAGCGCTCGCTCGTTCTCGAGCACGGCGCACGCCTTCCAGTTCGACCGGATCGTCGGTCTCCCGAATGCCCGCAGTATCAAGCAGCGTCACCGGCAATCCGCCGAGGTCGAGATGCACTTCGATCACGTCGCGCGTCGTGCCCGCGTAAGGCGAGACGATTGCTGCTTCGCGCTTTGCAATCCGATTTAGCAACGTGGACTTGCCGGCATTCGGTGGGCCCGCGATCGCAACAATCAGTCCCTCACGCAACCGTTCGCCGCGGCCCCCATCTGCGAGCGCCGATGAGATCTCACCTTCGAGCGTGCGCACGATTTGCAATGCCGGCGTCACGAGATCCTGAGGCACGTCGGCTTCGTCAGAAAAATCGATGCGCGCTTCAACTAGCGCCAGCGCCTGAATCAATTGACCCCGCCAGTTTTCTGCACGATTGCCCAAGGCACCGGTCAATTGCCGGTAAGCTTGGCGGCGCTGGCCTTCGGTCTCCGCCATCACCAGATCTGCGAGCCCTTCGACAGCGGTCAGGTCGAGCTTGCCGTTCTCGAAGGCGCGGCGGGTAAACTCACCGGCCTCCGCCGGACGTAAACCCGCAACCTCCGAGAGCGCGGCAAGCACGGCCGCAACGACTGCGCGCCCACCGTGCAGTTGAAGCTCGGCAACGTCCTCTCCGGTTTCACTGTGGGGGCCCGGAAACCAAAGCACCAAGGCGTCGTCGATGATGGCACCATCGCGACCGCTGATACGGGCTAGAGATGCTTTTCGTGGTGCCGGAATTTTGCCGGCAAGCGCTCTGAGGGCTTCGCCGGCGCCTGGACCGGAAATGCGCACGACCGCAATCGCCGCCGGCGGCCTGCCGGAGGAAAGGGCGTAAATAGTCTCGCGCGTTGGTTCAGACATCGCGGCGCACGGAAGCGCCCGGATAGGGCAGGGGTCAAGCCCCGCTAGCGCATTGGCCCCGCTGGCCAAATTGTCTTAACTTGACCGCAACATCACACGGTGAGGCGATTGTCCGTGGCATTGCCAGAAACGCGTTACGCCAAGAGCAGCGACATCCGGATTGCCTATCAGGTCATCGGCAATGGGCCGCTCGATCTGGTCTTCGTTCCGGGCTTCATCTCCAATCTGGACGCGCAGTGGGAAGACCCAGGTTTCAGCCAAACGAGCTATCGAAACCCGAGACGGTCGCGCACTCACGAACTTCTATGCGGACGATGCTGTCTTGCAGATTGTCGACCGCAATAATCCACCGAGCAAGCCGCGTGAAGTGAAAGGCAAGATGGCAATCGGTATATTCTGGGACGACATCTGCAGCCGGACGATGACCCATAAAATTGAAACAAGCGTTTCCGATGGAGACGAGCTCGCCTTCAGCCAAATTTGCGCGTATCCCGACGGCGCAAAAGTATTGTGTCTTGCCCTATGCCAGCTCAAAAGCGGGAAAATCGCGCGTCAGACCGTCGTGCAAGCTTGGGACGAATAGGACGATTGACCATGATGATCGCACGCTAGCAAATCGACGCCCATTTTGGACACAAGCAGACCGTCATCGACATGCTCGCTGACTGGGCACGGAACATTGCACCGCAGATCGGTTGGACGGCCGGGAAAGGGCGCATGCTTACATAGGCGCGCGCGAAGCAACGGTTGTGCATGAATGGGTCGTGGCCGATCTCGCCGATCTCGAAAAGTGCTGGGCGGCGCTTGGCAAGATCAACGCGCACAAGAAGTGGAGCAGGGACATGGAGCCATACGTGGTGTCCCGCTCGGCGCGGTGGGAGATCTATCGGATCGTTTGAACCCTCAAGTGCGTGATCAATAGCGCTACCCACGATATGATCGACCAGCTTCTATCGGGGGAGGCGTTATGTCTTCAAAACTCCGCCTTGTCGTCCTGCTGTCAATTATATTTGCAAGCTGTTCGAGCCCACCGTCGGAAGCACAGGGCGACCTCGCTCGCGCCTATCGCGTAATCGCGTCGAAGAAGTTCGTCGACCTGACTCACAGTTTTGGGCCGGAGACCCCGGTGTGGTCGGGCTTTGGTCAGGCAAAATTCGCTCCGGCCGCCGATCCGAAAACGCACAAACCGTACACGATCAGAGACGATGGCTTCCACGCCACATTCTACGAGATGGTGGGACAGTACGGCACGCATGTCGATCCACCGGCGCATTTCGACGAAAAGGGGATCACCATGGATGAGATCCCGCTCAAGCAGATGATTCTGCCGCTCATTGTTCTGGACGACACGCCGTATCTGGCGAAAGACCCAGACCATGCATTTTCAGTCGCCGATCTCAAGACCTGGGAGAAAAAGCACGGCCGCATTCCACCCCGTGCATTCGTGGCGCTACGCACCGATATGTACAAGGACTGGGATGAAAACCCGGAACGCTTCAAGCGCGAAAAATTTCCGGCCTGGGCTTTTGAGACTATAAAATTTCTTTACGAACAGCGCGGTGTGATAGCGACTGGCCACGAGTCGATGGATACTGACACCACCGACAAGATGCTTTCAGAAACCTACATTCTCCAGCGCGGCCACTACCAGATCGAAGTCATGGCCAACCTCGACAAGGTCCCACCGAAGGGCGCATTGATCGTGGTCACCTGGCCGAAGGTCCGCAAGGGGCTCGGATTTCCTGCGCGTGCATTCGCAGTGTTGCCGTAACCTTGCTCAGCACCTGCGACAAGGCCACATGCCAGTAACAACAAAAACGTCCGCTCCCGCCGTCGGCATCAGCGCCGGCATTAGCGTGCTCGTGCTTCTCTTCTATGCAATCGCATTGGCGACATTTTCCGATCTTCGAAGCAGCGACGCGGCGGGTAATGCTTATGCCCAGGCGTTCGGCGCTATTGAAATCATCGTTCTATGGCTCCTGCTGGCTGTGCTCGCGATCATAGCCTGGGCCAAAGGCGACATGCCGGCGTGGACTGTCATTGCGGCAGCAATCCTCGTCCCGGTTTCGGGTTTCGTGACGATGACTGCGCTGGAATTGCTCTCGAGGCCACACATTCCACCATTCCTGTGGCCCATCATTATTCCGGCGCTTGTCCCGCCGCTTGTGGTGGCGTTCTGCTTCTGGGCGCTGTTGCCGTCAACGCATGTCCGTGTACCGGTAGTCTATGCGGGCGGCGTCATCTGGGGCGCAATTCTTCTCCTGTGCGTTTCCATTCTGCCAATGCTGCAGACACGTAACGCTGAGAACGAAAAATTCGCGGTCGGGCGCGAAAAATACGCTGCTGACTTCGCGAAATTGCCGCCGGATTCTCCACTCCGGGATTGGGTTCCGTTTCTGGCAACGCCTGACCAGACCCGCGTGAGCAACGCGCTCGAACGCATTCGACATCTCGAGCGGCGGCAAGGCGACGCTGAAGCAATGCTCGATCGCGGCGACTTTCCGCTCGGTGACCTTGGCAGGTTCGATCTCACTCCGACGCCAGCGCTGTGCGACAAGGCGCGTGCGCTGCTGCGCCGAAACGCTACGTCGCTCGTGCTTAAAGAGCCCAACTCCAAACCCTACAGCGACATCGCAATGCAGGTGTCCGATGCCATCGCCGCGATGAGCTGGCTGGTCGACTACGATTGCAGTTGCGATGCCGAGTCATTTTCATGGGAAACCATGGCCAAGGCCTACCGAGGGACAAACTACGACATTTACCGGCTGCCCGAGTTGCGCGATCCGAAAAGGCTCGGCCGCGCGCTCTACGAAAATCCCGAGCGGTTTTCGATGCTGACGCCGCGCGCACACCTGAAGGCATGGCTCAAGTTCACCGAAGACAAGACGTTGCGCGAACAGGCGCTGGCCGGCGCGCGAAAACTTGATCACCGCACTACTGACGCGATTGAAATCCTAAACAAGGACGAGTTCACCACCCGCATGTTGCTCGAGTATTTGCCCGTGCTTGATCTCGAGCCAACGCCACCCTTGTGCCAGGCGGCGCTGGCGTCGTTACACGGTCAATTCGTGAAGATTTACCGGCCGAAAGCCGACGACCCGCGCTCTTATGACGAGCTGCTCGGAAGGCTTGGGCGTGGTCAGCATTTTTCTGCGTTGAAATGGCTGGCGTTGCACGGCTGCGAGGCCGATGCGGAGTTGAGCGAAGCGGAACGCCTTATCGGCGCCTACAAGGCTTCGCCGGACAGCGGCCTGATGCTCGGCACGCTCGAGCGGCTGCATCGCAAACCATAGCCAATTTTGTCCGGTGCGCGATTTCGCGCTAGCCTGCACTGATGTCGAGCTCCAGCACCGCGCACGAAAATCGCCTCGCGCAGGCGACCTCGCCGTATCTCCTCCAGCATAAACACAATCCGGTTGACTGGTGGACGTGGGGGCCCGAGGCACTGGCCGAGGCGAAAACCTCGAACCGACCGATTCTGCTGTCGGTCGGTTACGCCGCTTGCCATTGGTGCCACGTGATGGCGCACGAGTCATTCGAGGACGAGGCGACCGCGCGGGTGATGAACGAGCTCTTCGTCAACATCAAGGTCGACCGCGAAGAACGCCCTGACATCGACCAGATCTACATGAATGCGCTGCATCTACTGGGCGAGCAGGGCGGCTGGCCGTTGACCATGTTTTTGACGCCGCAGGCCGAGCCGGTCTGGGGCGGCACTTATTTTCCGAAAGAGACGCGCTTCGGCCGGCCGGCGTTCGTCGACGTGTTGCGTGAAGTTGCGCGGCTTTTTCGTGAGGAGCCGGGCCGGATCGAGCAGAACCGCACGGCGCTGCTGTCGCGGCTCGCTGACAAGGCGCGGCCCGCGGGCAAGGTGACGATCGGGCTGAAGGAGCTCGATGCCGCCGCGATGCAAGTCGGCAATATGTTCGACCGGGTCAATGGTGGCCTGCGCGGAGCGCCCAAATTTCCGCAGCCTGCCATTCTCGAAATGCTGTGGCGCGCAGGCTTGCGCACGGGGGATGCGCGCTTTTTCGAGACGGTCGAACATTCGCTTGAAAGGATGAGCGAGGGCGGCATTTACGATCATCTCGGTGGTGGCTTCTCACGCTATTCGGTGGACGAAAGATGGCTGGTGCCGCATTTCGAGAAGATGCTCTACGACAACGCGCAATTGCTTGAGTTGCTGGCGCTGGCTTTTCAGCGCAGCGGTACGCCGTTGTTTGCACAGCGCGCGCGAGAGACGGTGGAATGGCTCCGGCGCGAGATGACCACGGACGAGGGGGCTTTCGCGGCCTCGCTCGATGCGGATTCGGAAGGCGAGGAGGGCAAGTTCTACGTCTGGTCGAAAAACGAGATCGTCGAGCTGATTGGGCCGGATGCCGCGGAATTCTTCGCACGCCATTACGACGTCACCGATGTCGGCAACTTCGAGGGCCACAATATTCTCAACCGCCTCAAGGGTACGCCGCGAAGCCAAGCGGACGAGACACATCTTTCGAACTTGCGGGCGACGTTGTTGGAAGCCCGCGTCGGGCGCGTGCGTCCCGGCCTCGATGACAAGGTGCTGGCCGACTGGAATGGCCTGATGATCGCCGCACTGGTGAATGCCGGAATCATCGTGGATGAACCGAACTTGCTCACAATGGCCAAACGCGCCTTCGATTTCATCACAGTCAATATGAGTAAAGGCGACCGGCTCGGCCATTCATGGAGAAAAGGAAAATTACTTTTCCCTGGCCTCGCATCTGATTTTGCCGCGATGATCCGCGCCGCGTTGGCGCTCTATGAAGCAACGGGCGAACGCATTTATCTCAACCAAGCGCTTGCCTGGCAAAACGCCTTCGACTCGCATTACGCCGATAGCGATACCGGCGGCTACTATCTTTCCGCAGACGACGCTTCCGACCTGCTGCTGCGGCCGCATTCAACCAATGACGACGCCACACCTAATCCCAACGCGGTAGCCGCGCAGAACCTAGTGCGGCTGGCGGTTTTGGCGGGCGACGACAAGTGGCGGGCTAAAGCCGACCGGCTGATGGAAGCCATTCTTTCGGCAGCAGAACGCAATCTGTTCGGGCACGTGGCATTGCTTAACGCGCTCGATCTGCGCCTGCGAGCAGCCGAAATTGTCGTGACCGGAAGCGCGGCCGAACGCTTCGCACAGGCGGCACTCAAATTACCTTACCTCGACCGCATAGTGTTGCGCGCCGCTTCTGTCACCGACCTGCCGGCTTCGCATCCGGCGCAGGAAAAGCTCAAGGCCGCACAGGCAAGCGCGGCCTTCGTATGTGTCGGTGAGCGATGTTCGCTGCCGGCAACAGAGCCAAGCCAGATCGCTACATCAGTCGCGGCGATGCGTATGTCTTGACCTCGTAAACTTTTCTTCCAGCGGCACGTTCGACTCAAAAAGTGGCGCGTTACGCCGTGTATTTCAATTTCACTCATTCGGTGGACGCGTAACAAACCACGTGATTGCGTTCCACGCCTAACCTATTCAGCGGACGCGCGCGGTAATTGAGTCCGCTATATCTGACAAGCTGAATTTTCATTCAGCATCACTCTGCGGACTCAAATGGAATCGCGAAGGACCAACCCCCATGCACCCGCGCTGTAAGGTTTCTACCGCCTCAAACGCTATCAAGGCTTCGAAGAGTCTTCTCCTCGGCGCCATATTGGCCTGCTTTGCGGCAGACGCGTCGCAAATTGCGGCGGCTCAAAAAGCTCCTGAGACTGCGAGCATACCGGCTTTCGCGCCTGCCATGATCGACCATGCGCGTAATATGCGCCGGTACAAGGATCCTGATCATGGCGTGC
>DAHUXA010000177.1 GCA_027307405.1 Hyphomicrobiales bacterium
TTATGATGCGCGTGGCGACCGTGCCTAAAAACTTCATGTCGAAAGAATAAAAATCGGCGGTCATTCCATCGGTCGATGTAACCGCACGCAGACCAATAACATATTCGTAGGTACGATAATCGCCCATGACACCGACGGTTTTCACCGGCAACAACACCGCAAATGCCTGCCAGATGTCGTCGTACTGTCCGCTGCGGCGGATTTCTTCGATATAGATCTCGTCAGCGAGTCGCAAAATATCGAGTTTCTCTCGCGTAATCGCACCTGGGCAGCGAATGGCGAGGCCCGGCCCGGGAAACGGGTGACGACCGACGAAAGCCTCCGGCAGGCCGAGCTCGCGGCCAAGTACCCTCACCTCATCCTTGAATAGTTCGCGCAAAGGTTCGACCAGCTTCATGTGCATGCGTTCCGGCAGGCCGCCGACATTGTGGTGCGACTTGATGGTAACCGAAGGGCCGCCGGTGAAGGACACACTTTCGATCACGTCTGGATAGAGCGTGCCCTGGGCGAGAAACTCTGCGCCACCGATCTTCTTCGCCTCCTCCTCGAACACATCAATGAACAGTCTGCCGATTGTCTTGCGTTTGACCTCCGGGTCCTCGACGCCGTCGAGTGCCTTGAGGAATTTTTCCGACGCATCCACGTGCACTAGCGGAATATTGTAGCTGTCGCGAAACATCGTAACGACTTTTTGTGCCTCACCGAGCCGCATCAGTCCGTGATCGACAAGCACGCAAGTCAGCTGGTCGCCAATGGCCTCGTGAATCAGCACCGCGGCGACCGCACTATCGACGCCTCCTGACAACCCGCAAATTACCCGGCTCTTGCCGACCTGTTTACGAATTTTCTCGATCGCCTCGTCCTTGAAGACGCGCATTGTCCAATCGCCGGTTAGGCCCGCGATCTTGCGTATGAAATTGCGCAGGAGCGCTGCGCCATGCGGCGTATGCACCACTTCCAGGTGGAATTGGGTGGCGTAGAACTTACGCTTGTCGTCGCCGATAATGGCAATTGGCGCGTTCGGCGAAGTACCGAGTACCCGAAAGCCTGGCGGCAATTTCGTTACTCGATCGCCATGGCTCATCCATACCGGATATTTTTCGTTCTTGCGCCACACGTCTTCGAACAGTGGTGTGTCTTCGGTGACGGTTACTTCTGCGCGACCGAATTCGCGATGATGCCCCCCCTCGACCTTGCCGCCGAGCTGATGCGCCATCGCCTGCTCGCCGTAGCAAATTCCAAGGACCGGCACGCCCGCTTCGTAGATAGATTTGGGCGCTAACGGCGCGTCCTTATCGAGCACCGACGCGGGCCCACCCGACAGGATCACCGCTTTTGGTTTCATCTCTCGGAATGCAGCTTCGGCCCTCTGATAGGGCACGATTTCGGAATAGACCTTTTCCTCCCTCACCCGCCGCGCGATGAGCTGCGTGACCTGGGAGCCAAAATCGACGATCAGAACTTTGTCGTGCATGACGGCGATGTGTCCCGAACGTGTTCGGAATCGGGTGCTTAATGGCCGTTCGGGGCGGCTTTTTGCGGGCTTTACGCTGCCGGGTCAAGCCCGACTTTCCCAGCGCAACGTTAGCCCGAACGTAACGGGAAAAAGCACTTCACCAAGTTTGTTCACAGCCGAAAACTGGGGGAGCCGCGCGCCACCTGGCAACCGGGCTGAAGTCTCAATGCCGGGCGTTGTCAACCGCTGGGCCTAGCAGCGGAATTGCTGAAATCCATTTGCCGATACGTGATCGCCCATGTTCATCGGGCTTGGCGACATCTCCGCTGGCAGGCGGGGTGGAATCCGGGATCGACTCCGGCGGCACGGGGTGATCATCATGAGTATGCGCAGCAGTAGGTGGCTGGGCAATCGAGATCGCTGGCGGCAACGCGGGCGCGGCCGAGGGTGTCGGCGTCGGAGCGGCCGCCGCAGGTTGCGGCAAGATAGGATCATGAGTTGCTGGTCGAATGACCGGCACCGGTGCTGGTAGCACCTTGGTGGCGTTCGGGGGCGCCGATATTTCCTCTTTGTGGGTCACTAAGGCCTGGCGGACCGCCTCAAGCCACTGCGCATCCGATATGTCAGAATCCCGACGCGCAGGCTCTGCGACAACTGGGGCTGCCGCCGCCACTGGCTGTTTGGCGGGTACTTGCAATCGTGGCTCGGCCTTGCGTACTGGCTCTTTCGGCACTGTTTCGACACGTTGTGCTTTCGGCGCGATCGCAGCAGGACCCGCCGTCTTTTCAACCGAGAGCAGAGTCTTGAATGCCGCGGTCGCATCAGGGTCGACCGAACCGCAAGCCTTCTCGAAGGCCTCGACATCGCGGCGGACAAGAATGCGACGGGTCGCAGCGTCTACACTCTTGTCGAGCATAGCGACAATGCCGCTGCGCAGGTTCTGGCAAGTTATCTCGGGAGAAAAATTAGCGCGATAGAACGAATAGGCGCTGGCAATACCGACCGGAACTGCCAATAGAGAACCAACCATCTGGATAGCGGCCACGAACCGGGTCAGGCCCGACGCCTTTCCGACCGGATAGGTACCCGAGTTGGTGCGCACAGCATCCTGCGCGTCCACGTGAAATGGCGGATCGCGCCTGGCCACCAGCATGGAAAAACTCCAAAAAAGAGCTTCGCGGTTCCACAATCACTCGATTATCGCGGATAAATTTGGCCCGGATTGCGGCGCAATCGGGGAATTCCATTTGTACTTTATTACCAAATCGTAAGCGAGGCCTTACTCTCCACGTCGCACAACCGAGACGAAAAAGCCATCCGTGTCGGTTCTCCGCGGCGTCATCAAGATTCCCTCGCCAGACAGCCGAGCCGCCTTGCCGAACATGAAAGCGCGCTCGCCGAGGGATTGAATGACGTCGGGCGGCGGTTGCACCGAAAATTCAGCATGCCGCGCGAGGAAGTCGCCGACTTGAGTGTTATTTTCCTGCTCAAGCACCGAGCACGTTATGTAAGCAATGCGTCCACTCGCCTTGAGTAGTGGGACGGCGCGGTCGAGAATCTCAGCCTGCTCCTTCTGGCGCTGCTGCAAAGCGCCTGGCCGCATGCGCCATTTGGCGTCGGGATTGCGACGCCATGCACCTGTCCCGGTACACGGCGCGTCGATCAGCACAAGATCCATGCGTCCGGCCAAATCCTCAATTTCCCGGCCGACCGATTTGGGCGTACGCACCTGCACGTTGCGCGCCCCGGAACGTTTTAGACGATCGTGGATGGGGGCTAGCCGTCGTTTGTCGTCGTCGGTGGCGAAGATTTGACCCTTATTCTTCATCATCATCGCCATAGCCAATGTCTTGCCGCCAGCACCGGCGCAGAGATCGACCACCTGTTCCCCCGGCTTGGCCGCGCAGAGCAGCGCCGCCAGTTGCGACCCCTCGTCCTGCACTTCGACCAGGCCTTTGAGAAACGCAGGCTCGGCATGAATCGCTGGGCTTTTTGCGTCGGCGGCAAGACGAATGCGCAAGCCCCAGGGCGACCAGCGCGTCGGTTCAGGCCTCAAATCCGACAGCATGGCGGCCACAGCATCCTGCTCGGCCTTCAGCGTATTAACCCGCAGATCGAGCGGCGCGCGCGAGGACAGTGCCGCCCCTTCTTCCGCGCGGTCATCCCCAAATGCGCGCGCAAAATGCGGTTCAAGCCACTCCGGATAATCGCCGCGCACATAGGCCGGCGCACCGGTCATATCGGCAGCCTCGAGTCGTTCGCGCTCAGCCGAACTCAGCACCTCGGGAGCATATTGCGAGCCATCGCAAAGTTTGACGATCGCTTCGACGTCAAGCCCGCGTTCGCGCTTGAGCATGCCCAGGAGAATTGCACGTGGTGCGTCCGCGCCCATGAGAAAAGCACTCGACGCGCGACGCCTCAGGGCGTCATAGACGAGGCCCGCGATGGCAGCGCGGTCTCCCGAGCCGGCAAAGCGATGCGTGAGGCCCCAGGCCTTTAGCGTATCGGCGGCCGGGCGGCGTTCATTGTCGATCGCAGCGAAAACATCGATGGCTGCAGCAAGCCTGGCCGCCGGCGTCATGGCAGCGCGAGAACGATACGCACGATGTAAATCACCCACATGATGAACAACACCAGTGCGCCCGCCCCATAAAATGCCCCACGGACGCGAACATTGTTGTTGGTCACGTGGACCCCGGCTTGAAACACGCGCAACACGACGAAGATCCAAGCAAGAAGGACGTAAAGGAGATCGGCATGATGGGTGATTATTGCCAAAATCGTCAGCACATAAAACAGAACTGGCAGCTCAAATTGATTGGCGAATGCATATCCGAATTGAGTGGCCCGCACCGGCCAATTCGGCTCGCGCAAGGCAATGTGTTCGAAACGCGTCTCGCCGCGCTGCAGCGACGAGGTGCGGAAGTACATCATCCCGAACATCACGCCGAAAGTGAGCAGCACTTCAACAAATAGCGGCAGCAGGACGAACTGAATTGACATGGACCAGCCCTCTCATCCTCCCGAGGAGAAGGACAACTACACGCGGCTCGGATAATTCGGGCTTTCGCGCGTAATCGTCACGTCGTGCACGTGACTTTCGCGAAGGCCCGCACCAGTGATACGGACAAATTCCGCTTTGGCATGCAGTTCGTCGAGATTTTTTGCCCCAACATAGCCCATGGCGGCGCGCAGACCCCCGGTGAGCTGATGGAGCACGGTCGCTGCTGCACCCTTGTAAGGGACCTGGCCTTCGACGCCTTCAGGCACCAGTTTCAGGGTATCTTTGATGTCCTGCTGGAAGTAGCGATCGGCCGAGCCGCGCGACATCGCACCGACCGAGCCCATCCCACGGTAAGTTTTATAGGAACGCCCTTGATAGAGAAACACCTCGCCCGGGGTCTCGTCGGTACCGGCGAGCAGAGAGCCAACCATGGCACAATCGGCGCCCGCAGAAATCGCCTTCGCCAGATCGCCCGAATATTTGATGCCGCCGTCGGCGATGACCGGCGTTCCGGTCGATTTTGCCGCATCGACGCAATCCATGATGGCGGTCAGCTGTGGCACGCCAACGCCGGCGACAATACGTGTGGTGCAAATCGAACCGGGACCGATGCCGACCTTAATCGCATCAGCACCGGAGTCGATCAGCGCCTTGGCTCCCTCGACCGTCGCGATGTTGCCGGCGACCACCTGAACTTTGTTTGACTGCCGTTTGATCCGCATGACCGCGTCGAGCACGTACTTTGAGTGGCCATGTGCCGTGTCGACGACCACGAGATCGACTCCCGCAGCAATCAGTGCTTCGGTGCGGGCGAAGCCCTTGTCGCCGACTGTCGTTGCCGCAGCAACACGCAGGCGGCCCTGCTCGTCCTTGCACGCATTTGGATTGGCAACCGCCTTCTCGATATCCTTCACGGTAATCAGGCCCACGCATCGATACTGCGCGTCCACCACCAATAGCTTCTCGATGCGATGCTGATGAAGCAAACGTTTGGCTTCATCCTGGCTCACACCCTCACGCACTGTGATGAGCTTCTTGGTCATCAGCTCAGAGATTTTCTGGCGTGGATCGGTCGCGAAACGTACGTCGCGGTTTGTGAGGATGCCTACCAACTTGCCAGGCTGCGCGTTACCGGCGCGCTCCACCACAGGGATGCCAGAGATGCGGTTGTCCCTCATCAGGTCGAGAGCCTGCTGAAGCGTCGCATCGGGCTCAATGGTCAGCGGATTCACGACCATGCCCGATTCGAACTTCTTGACCTGGCGCACCTGGGCAGCCTGCTCGTCCGGGTCCATGTTGCGGTGGAGCACGCCGATGCCGCCGGCCTGCGCCATGGCGATTGCCATTTGAGCCTCGGTCACGGTGTCCATGGCCGAGGCGATGATGGGAATATTGACTGCGATCGAGCGGGTGATCCGGGAGCGGATATCGACGTCCGCCGGCAACACCTCCGACAGACCGGGCCTGATCAGCACGTCGTCGAATGTGAGCCCCTCACGCGGGCTTGCATTGCTTTTTGTGGCCATCGCCAACTCCCGTCTCGCCCTAAAGGCATCGGACCGGCCGACACGGGGTTAAAAATGCCCGTTGCGAGGGGTCCCTCGCCTTGCGTCACGGCCCGCTTTTGGGTTGGCGTGGGTCGATAGCACGGGATGGCGCCGATTCCTAGGGCAATTGCGGATGGCTGTTATGAACTCGTAAACGTGAAGGAGCCTTCCTTCCGCCAGCGCTTTACGCTTCAAGAACGCTTGTTTCGATGACGCCAAGCCCCGCCAGACCCTCCATGCTCCGTGACCGCATCGTCCCACTCATCATCGCGGTCGCACTGTTCATGGAAAACATGGATTCGACCGTCATCGCCACTTCACTGCCCGCGATCGCTGCTGATATCGGCACGAACCCGCTGGCACTCAAACTTGCCGTAACTTCCTATTTGTTATCGTTGGCCATCTTCATCCCGGCAAGCGGCTGGACCGCCGACCGGTTTGGCGCGCGCACAGTATTCCGTGCGGCAATTGCAGTTTTTGTGCTCGGTTCGATCGGTTGCGCGCTGTCGGGCTCGCTCACCGACTTCGTCATAGCCCGCATCGTCCAAGGCATGGGCGGCGCAATGATGACCCCGGTTGGGCGCATCGTGCTGGTTCGCACAATCAGCAAGCGCGAACTGATCGGCGCCATGGCTTGGGTGACTACGCCCGCCCTCATTGGGCCGGTGCTAGGTCCGCCGGTCGGAGGCTTCATCACCACGTACGCGACGTGGCATTGGATCTTCATCATCAACGTCCCGATTGGTTTCCTCGGGATAATCCTTGCCACGCGTTACATTCCGGATGTGCGAGCGGAAAAGCACGAACGTTTTGATATCGTCGGCATGGTGCTTGCCGGGCTTGGCATCGGCGGCATGGCCTTCGGGCTCTCGGTACTTGGGCTTAACTTTCTTCCCTGGACCGTAGTCGCAGGGCTTGTGTTCGGCGGCGCCTGTTTCACCGTGGCGTATCTCGCGCACACGCGCCACACCGACAACCCTGCGCTCGATCTCTCGCTGTTCAAAGTGCCGACATTTTTCGCGAGCGTCGTCGGCGGATTTATCTTTCGCCTCGGGCTCGG
>DAHUXA010000178.1 GCA_027307405.1 Hyphomicrobiales bacterium
AACGCGTAACGGCCATAACGCGACGGGGGCACCTCGCCCCCACCGCTGGCTCTTATCCCTTTCAGGCATGATGGGCGGAGACTGACTTAAGCGCTTCCACTGCGGTTCTTTGCGATGCGGCGTGTGAAAGATCACCAAGACTCAGCATGCCGACCATTCTCTTCTTCTCGTCGATGACGGGAAGTCGCCTGATGTGTTTGGTTTCCATGAGACGCGCCGCTTCGGTGGCGCTGTCACTGTCTCGGCACCAGGTCACGCCCTTCGTCATGACATCTTTGGCCGTGAGCTTGGAAATATCCGTGCCCTTGACGAGCCCTCGCACAGCGAGGTCGCGATCAGTGACCATGCCAACAAGTCGATCATTCTCCCCTACGGGGATCGCGCCGATGTCACCTTCCTGCATCATCTCCGCGATCGCTGTGATAGACGTATCCGGAGAAACCCATTCGACGCCCTTATGCATCATCTCTTTGACCTTCATTGTAATTCTCCTCATTATAGGCTTCGCACCAGTTCGAGATCGAACTGGTGCTTACGCGATTGAAAGTTGCGCTTATTGAAGCAAGGATCTCCCTTACTCCCGCATTGTGCTTTGATATGCATCAAACATTCGCTGACGCGGCAACAACCGATAACTAATAGCGTACTTTTGCAGGATATTCGTGCCACGTAGGGCTTCCTGCCTTGGCGCAGCTCACTGCTTGTATTGCCTTTATTATGCCCGGCGATCGCTTGCCGCCGTGAAGGAGCTAAGCAAGGTTTGTTCTAGTGGTGCGAGTCAATCCAAGAGATAATTTCCGGCCACACTTTCGCGCGCGCCTTACGCCCAATCAGGATCCCGAGATGCTGTAAACACACGCCGACTTCACCCGAATATTCGATGATCCGGGCGTCACCCATGGGAATTGCGTCTAAAAACGGCTTGACGGATCCGAGAGGGGCGACTTCGTCGGCGGTATTCACCACTGCAAGTGTGGGCGCCAACAGAGTGAAAGGACCAATATGCGCCTCACCAACCTTCAGATCGCCTCGGCAAAAACGGTCCTCGCGATAGAGCCACTCGATGATTTCATGAACCAATTTACCGGGAAGAGGAACTTCGTCGAGCGCCCAACGCTCGACTCGTGCATGAATTTCTAGCGCATGGGTGTCAGTGACACTCAGTGCTGCATCCGCGAGCCTTGACCATATAAATGTGTCAGGAGACGCCAGGGCACTTATATGGGACAGAAGCGAACCTGGGAACGGCCCTGCGTCGGCTAAGCCCGATGGCACAAGGGAGACTAGCGCGTCGCGGAAACGGCTAGTCTCGGCCCGGAAGCACAGCGGTGCGCCAAGCAGCACGAGCCCGCGAATCGCTTCAGACGCCATTGCACCAAAAATGCAGGCAAGCGTGCCACCAAGCGAGTGACCTATCACGAATGGCTTCACGCCTTCGGCTTGGCTTGAGATTCTTGCGACGCAATCGGAAATCGCCTTGGTGTATTCGGTCAAGCCATTCTTGCCCGTCGTCTGGGAAGCCGGAAGCCATTCCAACAGATGCACATGCAGGCCGTGTCCCAAAATGTAGCGGATGGCGCTCGCTGAGGGCATGAAATCCCAGATATATGGGCGCTTGATCGGGGCGGCGACGATGAGCAGCGATTGTGCTGTGACTTGTTCGCCGTAATCGCGAAGGCGCCAAAATGGACCCGAGCAAATGACCCGATAAGGACTTTCAATAGGGTCTAGCCCAAATGTTCCGAAGGCATGTCCCTGGGCTCGGCGAACGAGGTCAGTCATACCGAAATGAAGCCGGCTGCAGGTGTCCAAGTACGGCATTCAACGCAAAATCCTCGTTAGGCCACCAATGCCCCCTCTTTCGTCACGCGACTGGTATTTAGCAAATGGTAGCGGTTCCGGCTGGGCCAGCGGGCGGGACAGTTTATCTCAGTCTCGATGCACACCTGATTGACCCGGATCAATCTTGGCTGCGGCTTTAGATGGATATTGATTGCGATCAATGACCCGGAGCTCCGCCTTCGGCAGGTTAATTTTTCATATGAGGGAGAATGGAGATGCCCGAATCCGCAACGAAAGTGCCTGTGTCGACCGAAAAGCGGCGCAGCAAACACGTCGAAGCAACGCCCTTCGAAGGCCTCCGACGACAAGTCGATCATCTCTTTGACGATTTTCAGCGCGGCTATTGGCATCTTCCATTCCGCCAAGGAGTGCTGGCCGTCGAGCCGTTCTGGCGCGGCGAGATCTCGTTCGGCGCCATTCCCGCAGTGGACATCAAAGAAACCGATGCGGGTTATGAGGTGACCGCCGAATTGCCGGGCGTTGTCGAAAGCGACATAAACGTTAAGTTTTCGGATGACACCCTGACGATCAACGCGGAGAAACATGAAGAAAAGGAAGAAAAAAAAGCAAATTATTTTCTCTCAGAGCGTCACTATGGATCGCTCAAGCGATCTTTCCGAGTCGCCGATGGCATAGATGCTGAAAAGATTGAAGCCAACTTCAAAAATGGTGTGCTCAAAGTGACAATGCCAAGAACTTTGGAAGCGCGGAAGAAAACCAAGACAGTTACGATTAGCAAAGCCTAGCCGATCTTGCGCCCGTGGAACACGCTTGAACCAACTAGCCACTGTCTGGAGGTTTCATGCAAAAACCCGATACAGGCGGCAACGCGGTCGCTACCGATGCTGACATCACCAGCATCTTGGGTAATCTTGACGCCGACAAGCTGCTCGCAATTTTATCCTTGCAACCGACGGTGGCCGAGGTCGAGGAAGCGTCGATCTGGCTATCCGGTGACGCGGACGTGTTTGACGCCGATAAGCCAGTCAAAGGCAATGCGTCGCATATCATAACGATCTTCACCGCCGAGGAAGAGGAAGAACCGTGACCTCTGGCTGAGCGAAGTTGCGATTGACTCATGGGAAAGTTTCACGCCGCCGGGCGAGATTTGCGCTGCTAGCACTAAGCAACGACAGCAGAACTATTCACTGAGTTCGGGCTTCACAAGTTCCGCAATGTCGGGCTCGCCGCAATGCCTCAGAATGACGTCGCGCACGCCATCTCGCAACTGGATCAGAGATGCAAAATCGGTGCCGCATGGCCTGATCGCCTCTTCGATCTGAACGCTCACGGGACTCCAACGCGGAAACCATTGATCGCTGCGTAAGATCGTGCGGGTGCCGCGGATGATTCCGGGCAGAATTGGAAGACCAGCGTCCGCTGCAACCTTGAAAGCCCCCAAGTAGAAGGCAGAGAGCCCTGGCCTGCGAGTAAATGTGCCTTCGGGGAAGAAGACGACGTTGCGTCCTCCCTGCGCGCCGGCAACCACTGCTTCGGTGTCAGCAAGCCTGCCGCTGACATCGTATCGCTCGACAAACAGGACACCCAGTCGGCGCACAAAAGGTCCGGCGAACAACTGGTCGGCCAGTTCTCTCTTCGCGACATATAGCGGTTCACCCGGTAAGATCGCTGCAAGAACTATCAAGTCCGCGTAGCTGGCATGGTTGAAGACCAGCATGGAATTCCCCGGGGGGATACGCTCATAACCAACAACTGATATTGGAACACCGATCATCGCGAGTCCTGCTCGCGCGATGGCGCGTACCATCCTCCATCGCCAGGAAAGGCGCGGGATCACCAGCACGGCGAACCAAGCGAGCACAAAAGCCGGCCCCACAACCGTCCACCACCAGGCGGCGTAAATGACATCACCGGACCGCGCAATCATCCGTTTAAGCTGCGGACCAACTCCCGCCAGCGAGAGACGCAGAACCTGAAGCCAAAGCGCGCGCTGTAATGGGCTAATGTGCCCGCTTTCGTAAAGTTCTTTGGCAGCGCTACGGCGAATTTTACCGCTTGACGTCTTCGGCACTGTGCGAGGCGGTGCCAGCACGACTTCGTCCGGCGGCGTGCCAGCAACATCGGTTGTGACTTCGTGAGCACGCTTTTGCAACGTCGCGCGCGCAGTTGCGTCGAGTTCCCGTGTCTCAGCGAGGACAATCACGCGCTCGGTGCCAGAACGCGGATCACTCACACTGAATACGGCTACGCCTCCCTTGCGCATTCCCGGAATCTCCGCCACTGCTTCTTCGATCTCTTGCGGATAGAGATGACGTCCCGCGCGGATGATGATGTCCTTGACACGTCCGGTGATATAAACGTCACCTCCTGCCACATATGCGCGGTCGCCGCTGTCGAGCCAGCCGTCATTGAAAAGCTCTCGGGTTTTGGTCTCGTTTCGGAAATAGCCGCGGGTCGTTGAGGGCCCTCGAAACTCGAGTCTCCCCTCGCGGCGATCGCCAAATTCATGGCCCGCTTCGTCGACAATGCGAATCTCATGGCCGGGGAGCGGCTGCCCAGACGCTACAATTTCAAAGGGTTTGGGGTCATCTGGCGCTGCCGGCTCGGCAATTCCATTGCGGCTAAGCTGATCGTAGTTCACACGATCGATGAGTGGCGGACGTCCCGGCGGCGGAAACGCCAGCCCCACAGAGCATTCCGCTAGGCCGTAGACCGGCCCCATCGCACTTGCGGAGAAGCCGTACCGGCCAAATCGATCGATAAAGCGCCGCACGGTGTGGGCACTGACCGGCTCGGCGCCGTTTGCGATCATTCGCAAAGAGCTGAGATCCAATCCGACAAGATCTTCTTCCTCAATCTTGTTGATACACAATTCAAAGCCAAAATTGGGCGACGCGGAAAAGGTCGCGCGGAAGCGATGCATCGCCCGGAGCCAACTCTCAGGTCGCACTAAAAAGCTCAATGGTGACATGACGTACAGCGGCGCCGCGAAATGCAGACACCCGAGCCAAGCCCCTATCAAGCCCATGTCGTGATAGAGCGGCAGCCAACTGACGAATACATCAGTTGAACTAGCATCCATTGCTTGTCCCATAGCCCGGATATTGGCGAGCAGATTTGCGTGGGTAAGCACGACACCCTTGGGGGCGCCAGTGCTACCGGACGTATATTGGATGAGAGCAATAGTATCCGCCTCGCCCGTCCGCGGCAGGTCGACGGTCGGTGCAGACGCCTCAAGATCAGCTGCACTCTCGACCAGGTTCAATGTTTCCACTTGAGCTCGCAGCAATCCGGCAAGCCGCCGTCCTTCCGGCATCGTGATGAGAAGAGAAGCGCCAGCATTGCTCAGGATGCAAACCTGGCGGCGCAGGTGATCCTCAAGCTGCGAAATCCGCATTGGTGGGTAAATAGGAACTGGAATAGCGCCCGCGTAAAGTATGCCAAAGAAAGTGGTAAAAAATTCAATGCTGGTCGGCAGCATCAATGCAACACGATCGCCGGGCGTTACGTCCCGCGTCACCAACCCGCGCGCCAACGCGCGTGCTTTCATAGCGAGCGCGGCGTAAGTGAGACTTCCAAGTGTTGTCGCCTCGTCCTGTAGCACGGTTAAGTGCAGCCGTTGGGGATGTCGCGCCTCATGCCACTCGAGGACTTCGATAAGAGTACGCGCGTCGCTGGCTGCCGGCACGGATGGCAGGCTCGGAACGAGCGGCACTTCCGCGATCGCCCCGACCTGTATCGGGCGAGCCTGTTCTAGCGCCTGAACCAGATCCAGTAGGGTTTCGGATTGGCCGACCGTTTGAACCGGTAGACGCACACGGAATGCCCGTTCGATCCGCAATATGAGTTCAGTTCGGCCTAGGCTATCGATTCCGAGATCGCGCTCGATTCGGCTAGCCGGCGTGACGTCGATAAATCGAGTGCGTTGGGGATGCAGTTCACGCACAAGATTAGTAACCACCGCGATCAATTGGTGCTCGCGCATTTCGTACTCAGCGCTGGATAGCGGTCGGCCCGCCTGATCAAGGCTTTCCTGCATAGAAAAAGAATAGGTTTCCGACCGTGCCACGTGTTTGACGCTGATCAAACCGGCCGCCCGATAGACACTTTAGAAAATGTAGAAATTCGCGGCAGCACGGTGGTGCCTTGCATCCGGTCTAAATCAGCGTCTTTTTAAAGCGGTCACTGCGATGGAGCATGCGATAAGCGATCAGCAGGCTGCCCCTAGTGAGGATATGATCGATGCCTCTCAAGCAGTCACACTGTGGGGGCTTTTTCGCGAGCGTGTTCGACGCTGTCCGGATGCCATTGCCTACCGCGACTATGATAATACGAAGCGTGTCTGGCGCGATCACAGCTGGCGCAAGATTTCGGAACGCGTCGATGCCTTCCGAACTGCGCTCGCTTTAGCGAATGTAAGCGCGGGGGACCGTGTAGCGATATTGCTACCAAACGGAACCGACTGGGCCTGTCTCGATATAGCCGCGCATGGCTCGGGTTTGGTCGTGGTTGGCCTTTACCCCCACGACACCGTCACCAGCAATGCATATTTACTCGACCACTCGGATGCCCGTCTCATTTTGCTGGACAGCGAGGCTCGATGGACAGCGCTGTCGTCACAGTGTTCTGAATTTCCGTCGCTGGAGACAGTGTGGATTAGTGGTCTCGAGCGCGGATCGGCGCCCCGCGCAGCCGGTCCAACCATCCGGGGCCTTGTCGACGTTCTGGCCGCCACCGCGGAGCCCCCTCCACCATATCCAGTCAAGTCAACTGACCTCGCGACGCTGATCTACACATCCGGGACTACGGGCCGGCCGAAGGGCGTGATGCTTTCGCATTTCGCCTTGTTGTGGAACGCGCGAGCATCGGGCGCACTTGTCCCGCCGCTCCGAAATGATGTGTTCTTGTCGATCCTTCCGTTGGCGCACGCATTCGAACGTACGGTCGGCTACTACCTCCCCATGATGGGTGGTTCAACAGTTACCTACGGGCGATCTCCGCAGGACCTGGCCGAAGACCTCATTGCGATCCGCCCCACGGCAGTGCTCGGCGTACCGCTAGTTTTCGAGCGCATTTGTGCTTCTATCCGTGCAAAAGTTTCCCGCGATGTTCTAAGGCGAAAGCTGCTGCAAATAACCAGCGCGATCGGTTGGCGTCGCTTTGTCACCACGCAACAGCGGGGCCGTGCGCGGCCGGCGCTAGAGTTGCTCTGGCTC
>DAHUXA010000179.1 GCA_027307405.1 Hyphomicrobiales bacterium
GACCTGGGCGTTGCTCGTGGTTCCCGTGGCGTAGAAGAACTGCGTCGAGTGGCGCTCGATGACACGTCCCCGGAAGGGGGTCAGTTAGAGCTTATTGACCATGAACCAGATTTGCTCGACGGGGTCGTCGCCGGTCCTATGATCCCTCACAGTCACCGTCGCCAAGTGTCCCACGACGAGGACCCAGTTCCGGTCGAGGTCGGGGCTGCGGTAAAACCACTCGGCGTCGGCTTGCTGCTGGGGCGTGACGTTGGCCAAACCGTACCAGACCCGCGCCACCGGGCAGCCGACCGCGCCCACCGGCACCGGCCCCAGGCAGTTCAGCGACTGCGGCGGCAGCGGTTCGACATACAGTGCACTCCCGGAGGAATCTTTATAGACGGTGGCGACGATGTCGCCGACCGGCGCAGGACCCTGTGTGAGCACAGTGATCATTCCTCAAGCGACAGCTTACACCTATATTCCTCGGCAGCGATTTCCGCTGCTATCCCAAAAGTGGACAAGAATGGCTATCCACTCGCCCGACAGTCGTCCATCCTATCGGCGGCCTCTTCACATGCTGCCGCTAATTCCAAAAATTCCTGTTTGGCGGCGGCATTTTCTGCGGCTCCAGCAAGCTGCCGATAGTAGTCCGCGCGCTCTCGGTAATAGTCAGAGTTGTGCATACGAGTTCTAATCTCAGACCAGATTTTTGGCTCCGAGTGCGTTGTCAGCCGTTGCGTAGTAGTCACAAAAGCTAGCAGATGGCTGTCCATAGTGGGTCAATCACGCTGACCCACTTGCCGCAGCAACTAGAGCGCGGGGCGGACTCGCGTTTAGGCAGGCCGCTGAGCAGTCGGCAATGTCCGCTTGGGTCAAAAGCGGACATTTGCATCGCAAAAGGTCATGTCCGCTTTACCCCCCGAAAGCGGACATTCGATGCCAATTAGATCGTCGCATCTCGGGCATGCTTACAAAGAGGTAGACTGAGAAAGACGGGCCGCGACTCCGCCCGATGCTGATGAATGCTACCTTTGCTCAGTCGGTCCGCCGTTACCCGCTTGACGCGCGATCCTCGATGTTATTGGCAACCTCCTCGCATACGGCTGCCAAGTCGAGGAGTTCTTGCTTATTGACGGCATCTCCGGCCTTTCCGGCAAGTTGCAGGTACATAACAGCTTGCTGCCGCAGGTAGTCGTCCCAATCCATTGTCGCTACCGGAAATTAAATTCGGACGTGTGGTAACGCTACCACGATAGAAGACTTCGCCACCAAGCTTTTCTGACGGATGCCGAATGCACTTGATGCATCCTCGTCAATGTCCGCTTTACCCCCAAAAGCGGACATAAAGGGACTCACGGCGACGGCAGCGCCGCACTTATTCCCGCCGTGCAATACACCGGGGGTGTCGCGGGTGTCGGCTCAGGTTTGATGCCTTGCCTCACGAGTTGGTCCTGATAATCCGACCACGTTACTAATGGGGGAATGTTCATGTAAGCGGCCGGAACGATACGCGGCTTTCCCGCTTGCTTCGCCGCTGCATTGTCGTTCCACGCCGATTGCCCGAAGCGGCGCACCGCCTGCCACATTAGATCGCGCTCGTAGGGCTTGACGTTACTCTCGGCCATCGCCACGCGAAAGATCGCGTCAGCCTGTTCGCGCGTGCAACCCTGATCCCAATACAGGAAATCGTGAACCACGGCCGCGAGCTGACAGCGTCCGGTCGCTGGTATCACCGACCACAACGCGCGCGGCGTGCTAGCAAAATCAGTCACGAACCCGGCTGGTACGGTGATGACAAACGTCGTTTGCAGCACTTGATACTGCAGACTCCCCGTGAGCACGGAATCCTGGCCGTCGCCGAAGGGCGTCATTGGGACCGGCGCGATTGGTTGTTGAGCGATGGCCCACTGTGGGAAAAGTAAGCTGAGAAGGAATGTCAGACATAGCGCCTTCCACATCGATAGACCCCTCCCGTTGCGGCATGCTCACAACAAGAAACATTACTACGCTTTGATTGCATGGTCTGCGGCTTAGGATCAGCGTCAAGTCCGCTTTACCCCCGAAAGCGGACATTGATTGGTCGTTGGACATTCTACGATTCATTCGATCACCTCATCGGCAGCGTTCAGTAGGCCAAATGGCACAGTGACACCCAGCGATTTGGCCGCCTTGAGGTTGATCACCAACTCAAATTTTGTCGCCTGCGCGATTGGCAGATCTGCGGGCTTCTCGCCCTTAAGAATTCTCCCGACGTAGTTGCCCATTTGGCGATAAGAATCCGTAAGACTGGTGCCGTAGCTCATCAGGCCACCAGCTATGACGAATTCCCGCTGTTCGAATATCGCGGGAAGGGCATTGCGTGCCACCAGCGCGACAATTTGATCGCGCGAGCTGTTAAAAAATGGGTCAGAGCCAACGAGGAGCGCTCCAACTCGTTTTTCCCGCATCGATGCAAAAGCTGCTTCGATGCTACTTTTGCTGCTGGCTTTTAGTAAAACTATTTCCAGGCCCAAGCTGCCAGCGGCCGTTTCCACTTCCTTTACGTTCCTTTCGGTTGATGGAAAGTTCGGATTTACTAGATGAGCAATGATAGAGGTCGCAGGGACTAAGTCGTGCAGCAGGCCTATACGTTTCGTTACTATTTCGGTTGCGAGAATGTTGACGCCGGTAATATTGCCACCCGGCCGACTCAGGTTGGCTACAAGTCCCAGCTCAACCGGATTACGGCCGACGTTGAAGACAATCGGAATTGTGCTTGTCGCGGCCTTGGCCGCAAAGACAGTAGATTCACCGCCGCCAGCGACGATCACTGCTACTTGAAGGCGAACCAGTTCGGCTGCCAGCGCTGGAAGGCGACTGTAATCACCATCAGCCCAGCGGAATTCGATCGCAACGTTCTCGCGCTCTGTGTATCCCGTTTCTTTTAGGCCTTGGCGAAGCGCTGCCACTAACCCTTGGAATGGTTTGGCGGACCCAACGTGGAGGAAGCCAATTAGAGGCATCGCCGGATTTTGTGCGCGCGCCATGCGCGGCCACACCGCCGCGACGCCGAGAAGCGTGATGAAATCGCGCCGCCTCATTGCCTCCCCCGAAGCTCAGACGACGCATCGTACCAACTCAAACTAGCATCCCGGAAGGGGTGGGGCGTAACGTTACCCAATGTCCGCTTTGTGCCAATAGCGGACATAGGCCAGAGCTCACTCTATCACAACGTCTGCAGTCGCGAGCAGCGCCGGGGAAATTGCGAGCCCGAGCGCTTTGGCAGTTTTCAAATTTATGATCAGCTCATATTTGGTAGGCGCCTGCACCGGCAGGTCGGCGGGTTTCTCACCTCTGAGGATGCGATCGACATAGCTCGCCGCGCGGCGATACTGGTCGGTTTCATTGGCTCCATAGGATGCGAGGCCGCCAGCCGTGACAAATGATCGTTCGAAGTAGACCGTCGGCAACTTTGTTCGCGCTGTCACTGCTATGATCAGATCGCGATGGCGCTGCGGTAACGCGCCCGCAACGACGATCATGCCACCATTTGGTGCTTGTGCGAAGGATGTCACGCCCGCTTCAATGGAGGCGGCATCGCGAACGTTTAGCGGTTTGACCTCCACCCCGAGCGCAGGCCCAGCAGCCTGAATCGCGCCAACTTGACCAAGCGCACCGGGTAACCCGGCCTGCTGTAAGACAGCCGCTCGCGTTACGCGGGGTGCAACTTGCTTGAGCAATTCGAGCCACTTCGCGCCGATGCTGTACTCGAACAGCGCAAAACCGGTGATGTTGCCCCCGGGTCTCGCCAAGCTTTCAGCAAAGCCACCGGCCACCGGATCGCCGGCGACAGGAAAAACGATTGGTATTGTGCGGGTCGCCTGCTGCAACGGCCCGAGCGTTGATCCGCCATGCGCGAGGATCACATCTGGTTTGAGTGCGACTAATTCCGCGGCGCTTTTGCGAATTTCGCTATCGTTGGCCGTTGCCCAGCGCGTCTCGATCTGAACGTTTTGGCCAATCATCCAACCAAATTTCTTGAGTTCCTGCTCGAAGGCCTGCACCTGAATCTGAAATTTCGTATCGGTGGAGTTTGCAGGAACGATAATGCCAATGCGCCGCATGCCATCGGCTTGCTGTGCACGCGCTACGCGCGGCAACATAGCCACCGCACCGGTCAAAACACCGAGAAATTCCCGCCGCCTCATGTCCGCCCCCAGCTCGTGCGCCCTTGATGCACGACCAGCCATCGTACCGGGGCAAAGCAGTGCTGGGAAAGGGGCATCTGATGTCCGCTTTGGGTCATGAGCGGACACGGGATATTCCAACACCTAGACCACAGCCACGATTATGTGTGCCTGAATTTTGGCAGCAACGTTGCCGCTGCCATGTCTGTCTGCAATCGCGGATGCGGCATAGTCGGTTGCAGCTTCCAGTTTTCCCGCGGCTCTGGCCTCGATTTCGTTGCGAAGAAGAGTTCCCTGACAATAAGCAACGGCCGGAAGGCGCGGCGAGGATGCACGGCTTTGTTCGGCTCTCGTCTCGATCACCACACGGGAGAAACCTGCGTCCTCCAACTCGCTAAGGATCAGTGCCGTATCGTGGTAGCCGTGCGGCGTGCGTGCCAGAAAGCGGGGCGGATCGTTCGGAAAAATCTTTGCGAGAGCATTCGTCACATCATCCGCAAATACATTCTCCTCGATGCGATCCCATACGTTGAATAAAAAATATCCTCCAGACTTCAGGACTCGCTTTGCTTCGCGGTAGGCAGATGAGCGGTCCGGAAAGAACATCGCGCCGAACTGACAACAAACGAGATCGAAGGCTGCATTTTCAAACGGTAGCGCCAGAGCATCCGCTTGGAGCCATTTGATGCGAGTGTCGGGAGCTTGTCGCGAAGCGGCGTAGTCGAGCATCGGCTGGTTGAGGTCGGTTACGATATAGCTTGCGCCGGGGGACAGTTTTGGCGCCAATGCGCGGGTGACAACCCCGGTGCCCGCGGCGGTTTCCAAAACGGCGCTTGGCGACAAGGACGCTGCTCGTTGTGCAAGATCTGCGGCGAACGGCTCGAAAATCAACGGCACCATATGGCGGTCGTAGTTTTCCGGAATCGAGCCAGCGAACACCTTGTCCGTTTCCAACATTGCTATCACCCGTCTCCGTGATGGTTCGCACGACTAGCATATATAATTGTCCGCTTTGGGTCATTTTCGACCGAGAGGTGTCCAACAATGTCCGCTTTGTGCCAATAGCGTACATCATCGGCTAGTCGATAATCTCATCGGCGCGTGCGAGCAGCTGCGGAGATACGGTGAGGCCGAGCGCCTTCGCTGTCCGCATGTTCAGTATGAACTCGAACTTTGTAGGTTGCTCGACCGGAATACTGCCAGGGTTGACACCCTGCAGAATCTTACGCACCTGACTCGCGGCACGTCGATAAAGCTCGCCAAAACTCGCTCCATAAGCCATGAGGCCGCCAGCTTCCACCATTTCCCTAAGGCCGGAAACGGTCGCCAGTCGGTTCTTGAGCGCCAGCTCTGCAATCTGGGCCCGACGAGCGGTGAACTCAGCATCATCGGCCACCACCAGCGCGCTTGGCCCTTGCACCGCGACGAAGATTTCGTTGAGATCGTTCGGATTGCGCTCGGTCAAGATCTGCAGCGCAACGCCCAAATTCCGCGCCGCAGTCTGGGATTCCTGCACATACTGAGCTGCAGTCGGGCTCGACTCGCGCACCAAGATCGCAATTCTCGTGAGATTGGGAAGCAGCTCTTTGGTCAGCTGCAATCGCTTGGCGATAATATCGCCGCTAATGCTGGTCATTCCAGTAATGTTGCGGCCGGGACTGGCAAGGCTAGCGACGAGCCCAGTCGCGACCGGATCCAAGGTAGCCACGAACACCACAGGGGTTTGGCCCGCAGCGTTCCTGGCCGGCAGCACCGACGGCGTTCCAGAGGCGACAATAATGTCTACCTTACGACGCACCAACTCGGCTGCAGCATCGGGAACTTGCGCCGCACTCTGAGCCAAGCCGTACTCGATGATGAAGTGTTGATTTTCGACAAAGCCTTGTTCACGCATTCCTTGCCGAAAGCCACCAATAAACGCCGCGGGTGGCGATCCGACCCGCAGGAAGCCGATGCGCCTGGCCTTCTCCGCCTCTTCCGCTCGGGCGGCGATCGGCCACGCGACGACCGCGCCGCCTAAAAGCGTGATGAACTCTCGCCGCTGCATGATGTTCCCAAAACCTCAGAAGAGCATCGTACCTATTCAAACTAGCACTGGGAAAGGGCTATGAATGTCCGCTTTGGGTCATTAGCGGACATAGCGGCATGCCTACGTGATGCCGCTTTTGCCCCGAAAGGGGACATGGCTGGCACCAGTCGGTCCAATCATCAAGATCGTAGTTCTGTCGTGACTGTATGGTTTGCGATGTCCGCTTTACCCCGAAAGCGGACATTCACCGATAGTTATCGTATGTCTGCTTTGTGCCATGAGCGGACATCAGGGGACGCGTAAAACATTCAGGTGAAAAAGCGTGAGATGCGGGCGCCCTCCAAGAGAACGCCCGCATATTCAGGGATTGCTCAGCTATTGCCCGGCATGCGCTCTGACGGCCTGTTCAACCTGCCTCTTTACGGCATCAAGATTGAAGCTCGCTGGCGCCTGCATCGGAGGATATTCGATAGCCGTTTGCGCCAGTTTAGCCACTTCCTGCTGGACCAGCACAAAGCGCCAGAACTCGCGAGCCATGAAGTCGTTCATGTAACCACCACCCATGTCGTTCAGGCTCTGTCCGCGAATTGACGGCGTGCGCTCGAACGGGTCCTGGCGGATGTTGACCATGGTGGGCATGTCGGTGGTGGTTTTTTCTCCCGGCCACCCGTATGGCTGCTGGAAAAACTGGAACTTGAAGTCATCAATACGAACGGCGCCGAGATGCGGACCGGCAAAATAGAGGAGCTCATGGCGAGCGGAAGGTCCTTTGCCCGTCAAAAGAGCCATCTGGTTGTAA
>DAHUXA010000017.1:0-30537 GCA_027307405.1 Hyphomicrobiales bacterium
CACCCGCGCGCACCAAATCTTCAGCGCTCTCGTAAGTGACGACGGCAAACCCATCAATCTCCAGGGCGAACTTGAGCGAATTGCGAACCGCATCGTCGTCATCGACCACGATGACGAGCGGGTTTGGAGAAACCACGCCGCGGTGTTGGGTCATTGGCTGCCTTGCGCAACAAAAGCCAGCGGACACCAAACACTGCCGAGAACGATGCAGCCTTGATTTATCTCAAATACCCAGCCAGAGCGGCCCGAAACCGTACTTTCAGCGTTTTTTCGCCTCGGAGCCCTCGTTGAGAATGCCGGCGGTCAGCGCCATCCGCACGAGCTCGGAAAGGCTGGACGCCTGCATCTTGGTCATGACGTTGGCACGATAGACCTCGACAGTCCGAGGGCTGATGTCATGATCGAACGCAATGATCTTGTTTGGCTTGCCTGCCACCAAGCCCTCCAGCACCTGGCGCTCGCGGTGGGACAGTGTCGCCAGCCGCTCGTCCAATATTGAACGCTGCGCCTGCTTCTGGGCGTCGCCTTCCTGCCGATTGAGCGCGACGCGCACTGCAGCCAGCAGCGACTCGTCATCGTATGGCTTCTCGAAGAAGTCGGCTGCCCCGAACTTCATCGCTTCGACCGCCAAAGGGATGTCGCCATGACCGGTGATGACAATCACGGGAACTTCGCTCCCGCCCTCTCGCAAGCGCCGCAGCAGCTCTATGCCTGTCATCTCCGGCATTCGCACATCAGTGATGACGCACCCGAGCGAAAGATTCTTGTTGGCAGCCAGGAATGCCGGCGCGGTTTCATAGGTGCGCGCTTCGATGTTTGCGGTACGCAGCAAAAAGGACAGCGAATCTCGCGCTGCATCGTCATCGTCAATGACATGCACAACAGGACTAGCTGGCATCGTCGACTTCCTCCTTGCGCACGCCTCTAAGTGTAAAGCGGAACACTGTCCCCCCACCCGGGTTGGCTTCGACCCAGATTTTCCCGCCATGCGACTCCGCAATGGTGCGACAAATCGACAACCCGACCCCCATGCCGTGCTGCTTGGTCGTCACGAATGGTTGAAATAGTTGAGAGGCCACCTCCGGCGCAAGTCCTGATCCTGTATCGGCCACGCTGACCTGCACCATATCATTGTCAACGCGGACGGCAGACAGCCGCAGCTCGCGCTTTGCGCTGTCCTGCATCGCTTCCACCGAATTGCGCATCAGGTTAAGCAGGATTTGCTGAATCTGAATCTTATCAGCAAGAACTAGCTCGACGGAGGGGTCGAAATCAAATCGGACACGGATGGCCTGATCTTTGGCGCCGACAAGCGCGAGCGCACTCGCCTCCTCAACCAATTTCTTGACGTTTTCGACCCGATGCTCGCTTTCTCCGCGCGCGACGAAATCGCGCAGGCGGCGAATGATCTGTCCGGCCCGGAGCGCCTGTTCCGCCGCCTTGTCGAGCGCGTCGCGCATCAACGAAGATGATTCGTCGGCGCGCGCTTCGAGCAATCGGCGCGAACCTTTAAGGTAGTTCGAAATCGCCGACAGCGGCTGATTGAGCTCGTGCGCCAAAGTTGATGCCATTTCCCCCATCGCCGTCAGGCGCGAAATATGCACCAGCTCGGATTGCAACTCCTGCAAACGGGATTCGCTCTTCTGACGCTCGGTCAGGTCACGGATAAAGCCCGTAAAAAACCGTTCTTGGCCGGATATCATTTCACCAACCGCGAGCTCCATAGGAAACGTCGAACCGTCGTTTCGTTCGCCGACGACGACGCGGCCGATCCCTATAATCCTCCGCTCGCCGGTTCTCAGATAGCGCTCAAGGTAGCCATCGTGCTGCTCGCGATACGGTGACGGCATGAGTATTTTGACATTTTTGCCGATCACTTCTGCGGACGAGTAACCAAACAGCCGCTCGGCGGCGGCACTGAATGACTGGATAATCCCAGATATATCGATCACGACCATGGCGTCCGGCACGGAGTCAAGGATCGATTGGAGATGCGCTTCGCGGGCCATCGTAGCGCGCGTACTTTCGGCCGCCGCACCCCGTGCGTTGCGAAGCCGTTCGCCGAACCAAGCGATGCCGACGCCCAAGACTACGAAAATCGCAGCACGTGACAATTCGACCGCAAAGAACGGAGAACTACGGTCCGTGAGATTGCGAATTTCTCCAGTCACGTAGAGATGCAGAGCAAGGCAGAGAACGGTCGCAAGCAGGCCCGGCCCAAGGCCACCGACAATGCCTGCGATAAAAATCGCCGGCATGAGGAAAAGGTAGAGCGATTGGGTGCCGAGCGTCGGCGCGACCAGCGAACGTGTAATGAACGTAACGGCGACAAGCACGAGCACTAGGACATAGATCATCCCGGGTCGTTGCAGCAGATGCCAACCAGCAGAAGAGCGCTGCGGGGGGCTTTCGGCGGGAATCAAGGTCAAACCCCTCAGCTCACGTCAGGCTCATTTGGTGCGCCTTTTGGCCCAAATCCTTAGACAAATCCATTAATACAGCCTCCGGGAAACCCCTTAGGGACATCATCTGAATTTTCACTCCGAGCGGCCCCAAGTACCCATTAACGCATCAGGCCAACGGAGGATTTTAGCTATGTTGTCGCACACGACTAACTTTTCCGACACGACGAACTTTAGCAGGAACGCGCGGTTCGTACCGCCGGCAATCCCTCGCGGCCGGGCAGATTCCTTCGAAATGATGGGCACCTCAATGTCGTTTGCCCGCAATGCCGAGATCTATGGAGAAAATGAGCCGGCCGAGTATCTTTACAAGCTCGTCAGCGGCACCGTCCGGACCTCCAAGATCCTCAATGACGGCCGCCGGCAGATAGGCGCGTTCTATCTTCCCGGCGACATCTTCGGTTTCGAGGTCAGCACCGAACACGGGTTATCGGCCGAGGCGATTACCGATGCCAAGGTCATTGTTGTCAAACGAAGTGCGGTCGAGGCACTTGCCGCACGCGACAGCGACATTGCGCGGCAGCTGTGGGCCATGACTGGCCGCGAGCTACAGCGTATGCAGGAGCATATCCTCTTGCTCATAAAGTCCGCGCAAGAGCGTGTGGCGGGTTTCCTGCTCGAGATGGCGGCCAGAATCAAGTCGAGCAACGAGGTCGAGCTGCCGATGTCGCGGCAGGATATCGCCGACTATCTTGGGCTGACCATCGAGACCGTTTCCCGCACGTTGACGACTCTTGAAAACAGCGCGGCAATTGCGTTGCCAAGCTCGCGCCGGATCGTACTCCGCAACCGCGCGGCACTGCGCCGCTTGAACGCCTGATTCTGGAGCACGCCGACCGCCGGTGTCGCCATCGACGCCGGCGGCAAGTTTGACGGCAGCATGACTTCGCGATTGTTCAATCTCGTGATGGCGCTTTACCTGGCATTGCCGGGCGTTGCAGCCGCGCAAATGTCTCCGAGCGAACAGCGGGGTCAGACTTTTGTTCGTGCCAACTGCAGTAACTGCCACGCCATCGATCGGGTGAGTGCGAGTCCGCTCAAAGTCGCACCGCCGTTTCGTGAGTTGCATCGACGGTATCCGGTCGAAAGCTTTCAGGAAGCACTCCTTGAGGGCATCCGCACGGGACATGTGAATATGCCGGAGTTTCGGCTCGATCCCGACCAGGCGTCTGACGTTGTTGCGTATCTTAAAACGCTGGAGCGCTGACGTGCTGTGCTAACCGGACTGATGAAACAAAAATGAATACAGCCGCCAAAACACCGCGTTGCCCGAATTGCAGCCAGCCAATGCAGCTTGTTCGCGTGACGCCTCGATTTGGCGGTCTTCCGGAGCTCCAGACATTTGAATGCCGTCCGTGCCGCGAGACTATGACCGAAACTGTTGAGAATCTGTCGGGACGGCAGTCCTGGACGATCGCCGGCACAGGCCAAAACTCCACGCGTAAAGACGCGTGACGTTGGTACGCAGCGAAGACGTGTAGTGACGAGGTGCCAAAACGGACTATCAGTCGTTTTGGGACCCAAACCGGTTTCCGAGCCAGCTGCCCCTTCCCATGAGTTCCTCGTTCAGCGCCCGCTCGGTCGAATCGCACCAACGACGCGCGGCGTAATGCGCAAAGATCGCTTGCTCGGATTGCACCGCCTGCTCCAGGAACGCAGCTGTGCGCTTACAAAAACGTTTGATCGCTATCGCGGCCAGTGAGAGAAGTGGAATGTACATCGTATCACCTGTTGTTGCGCCCCGCCTTTGCTCACGCGTACACGCGCGTCTGGGAGTCAGTACTGCTCTTTGAAATGTATTGGTGCTTTGTCGCGCTATGCGTCGCCACAAGCTGGCAGATCTCCGCAAAATGCGTCATCGGCAGCATGTGACCGGCATCTGCTATCGTCCGCAGCCTCACGTCGCGCAGCTTGCGGGCGAGATGAAAACAAATCCGGCGCGTCGGCAGCGGCGAACGTCCACCAAATATGACCAGCGCGGGCATCCGCAGATCGGCGAGATCACTTAGCCGAGTCGGCTCGTTGAGCGTTGCCCAGAAATCGAGTGTGACCTTGTTGATCCGGGTCGCAAGCGCGACCCGCTGAGGATTTGGCAAGGCATCCCATGCCCCCTCACCGCTCCAGTAGTCGACAAAGCGACGCATTGCTCCGACGTAATCGCCACAGTTCACCGCATTCACAATCGTCGTCCCGACTTCGGAAACCTGCCTGAGCGCGCGGTCATCCACTTCGTCCCCACCGCGCAGCAAGTGGAATGCGGCCGGTTCGATGAGGGTCAAAGTTCTGACAAGTTGGGGATGGCGCAACGCCAGCTGAAGCGCGACTGCACCACCGAATGAATGGCCTACGATATGTGCCGGCTTTTCGAATTTGTCGATAAGAGCGGCAACAAGGTCGGCCTCAACAGCCAGGTTGAATGTGCCAGCCCCCGGCCAGTGCGTGGTACCGCCGTAACCGCAAAGATCCGGGGCGATTACCTGGAAGCTTGCGCAAAGGGATTCGGCGAGCTCGGTCCACTGTTTGCTCGAACCCCCGGTGCAATGCAAAAGCACGATCGGGTCGCCGTCGCCGACAACGAAGTACTTCAGATTGATGTCTCCGACGTCAATGCTGGCTATGCTCATGTCATGTTCCCAAGCCCCCTAGGCGGCTCGCCTGGCCCTTGAGGCTGCTGCCGCTTCCAGGCCGTGCTTGATGTCCGTGACGATGTCGTCGATATGCTCGATACCGACCGACAGGCGCACGTAGCCATCTGAAACGCCGGTGGCGAGTTGCTCGTCAGACGTCAGCTGCGAATGCGTGGTCGTGGCCGGATGGATTGCGAGGCTTCTGGCGTCGCCAATGTTGGCGACGTGATAGTGAAGCTGCAGAGCATCGATAAATCTGCGGCCGGATTCCTTGCCGCCGGCAAGTTCGAAGCCGACGAGACCGCCAAAGCCGCCCTTCAGATACCGGTCTGCCCGCTGGCGGTGGACGCCCTGCTGTTGCGACGGATGAATAATCCGCGACACATCTTTTCGCGTCAGCAGAAAATCGACCACCGATTGCGCATTCTTGCAATGTTCCCTCATGCGCAGCGCAAGCGTCTCGAGGCCCTGAATAATGAGGAAGGCATTGAAGGGCGACAGCGCAGCCCCGATGTCGCGGAGCAGAGTAACCCGGGCCTTGATCGCGTAGGCGATGGGACCGAGCGGTTTGACCGCTTCCGTCCAGACCGCTCCGTGATAACTGGGATCTGGCGTATTCAGCGCCGGCTGCCGTTCCGGATGGGCCGCCCAGTCGAAATTCCCGCCGTCGACGATGAGACCGCCGATCGAGTTTCCGTGTCCGCCGAGATATTTCGTCGTCGAGTAAACGACGACTGCTGCGCCGTGCTCAAACGGTTTTGTGAGAATCGGCGTCGCCGTATTGTCCATGATGAGCGGAATACCGAGTGGGCGGCCGATTGCTGCAACTTCGGCAATCGGGAAGACCGTGAGCTTCGGGTTTGGAAGTGTTTCGGCGTAATAAGCGCGGGTCCTTTCATCGGTCGCGCGCCGGAAGTTTTGCGGGTCAATCGGGTCGACGAACCGGACCTCGATTCCCTGGTCTTTGAGGGTATGGGCAAAAAGATTCCATGTCCCTCCATAGAGGTCGGTCGAACTCACAACGTTGTCGCCTGCACGCGCAAGATTTTGGATCGCAAAGGCGGAGGCTGCCTGCCCGGATGCAAGCGCCAATGCGGCGACGCCCCCTTCAAGGGCAGCAACGCGCTTTTCCAGCACGTCAGTGGTGGGATTCATGATGCGCGTATAGATGTTGCCTAGCTCTTTCAACGCAAACAGGTTGCTCGCATGCTCGGTATCGCGAAATTGATATGACGTCGTTTGATAGATCGGCACCGCAACAGCGCCCGTTGCGGGATCTGCGCGCCAACCGGCGTGAAGAAGGATGGTCTCGGCGTGACGTGAGTGTGTGGACATATGTCGATTTCCCAAATGAAGCTGCCGCGTCCTCTTATTGAAGGAGGCCTATAGCGGCTGCCTACCGGGCAGTCCTTGAGCCGACCTTGATTTTCCCTTGAGGACTGCTCGATTTCTTATTGGACGCGGCCGATATCTGGCTGAACGAAGCCGCCACGGCGATACCATTCCTGCACAAGGCGCGGTGATGGCCGCCAATCATGTTGCGGCTTCTTGCTGGCTATCGATGCCTTGCTGGCGCTGCATGCATCACTCAAAAGATGGCGGAAACGTCGACGAACCCTGCGCGCGCTTGCCGATTGATGAGCGTCAGCTCCGCGATATCGGTCTTACGCGGGATGATCCCCTTCCTTGAGGCTCCCCCCGCACTGCTGGGCGGCCACAAGAGCTACCGCACGCTTGCCGAGCTTGATGGTAACTGAGCCATCTCCAACCGCGGAAGTTGGCCAAACGTAAAAGAAAGACCGCCTCGCGGCGGTCTTTCCATGATTTCGGCAAAAAAATTCAAACCTTTAGCTGGGATAGCGGCCGCGCGTGCGTATGGACGCGACTGTGGACAGGTGGCGAGCGAATCCGCCTTTTTGTGATGGAAAGCACAGCTGTTTGAACCGAGACGCCTATGGTAGCGACCAAAGAAAGAGGCGTGCAAAAGAAACGTACAGGAGAAAAACAATGTTCGGCCTAGAAGTTTTTGGACTGGCTTTCCTGGCTCTTCTGTCCACCGCAGCGCAGTTCTGCTGGTTGCTGGAAACCAAGGCCTAAGCGAGAGAAGGTCCACTCAGACAGTCATTCGAGCCGCCATGGGCGTGCTGCTCATCAAGTGTCCCAATACCGGGCGCGAATTTGCGACCGGCATCCAGGTCGATGCGGACACGCTGTCGCGGGTGCCTCAGGAGCTCACCCACACCCATTGCCCCTATTGCAAAGTAGAGCATTCCTGGCTGCCCCGAGAGGCCAAGCTGGTTGACGCAATCCCGCCGGGCGATTGGATCGAAAATCAGAACAGGCGTTAGCGCGGCAGAGCACGACGCTGCGCGATCAAGGTAGCGCCGGCTCCACCGGAAAGCTCTTCATCGTGCTCGGCTGCGCGATATGAAGACCAAAGATCGACCTTTGGCCCGCGGCCACCCTCGCCTCATCCATTTTTCCGGTGACGACGAAAGCCTTGAACGCGACGACGCTTATGAGCGCGGCAACGCCTATAGCTGTTAATCCTCTACGCATGAACGGCCTCGCGTCGATCACAAAAAACTGTGGGCGAGGTCTGCTACAGTATGGAAGTTACTACTTGCTTAAGCCCCCTCGTCCGGGCGCGACAGAGCTTTGCCTCTATTATATTGTTCGAACCTAATGACGCCTCTCACCAGTCCGCTCACCACCGACCTTTACGAGCTCAACATGGTCCAGGCCTATCTGGACCTTGGCGAGGACAAGCAAGCCGTGTTCGAGTTCTTCGTGCGGCGGCTGCCGGCGCGGCGCAGCTTTCTGCTCGCAGCCGGGCTCGACGATGCCCTTTCCTATCTTGAAACCTTGCAATTCTCGCCTGCGGAGATCGACTGGCTGAAAAGCACGCGGCGCTTTCGTGGCAATCTCATCGACTACCTCGCCGGATTCCGCTTCACCGGTGACGTCCACGCAATCCCAGAAGGCACAGCCTGCTTCCCGAACGAACCACTGGTCCGCATCACCGCGCCGCTGCCGATGGCGCAGCTGGTCGAAACGCGGTTGATCAATATTCTGCATTTCCAGACGATGATCGCATCGAAAGCCGCGCGCATGGTACTCGCTGCGCCCGGGAAGATACTCTCGGATTTCGGGCTGCGGACCGCTCACGGCGCCGAGGCCGGGTTGTTCTCGGCGCGCGCGAGCTATATCGCGGGATTTGCCGGCGCGGCCAATGTGCTGGCTGGCGAACGTTACGGAATTCCAGTGGTCGGCACCATGGCCCATTCTTTCGTGCAAGTGCACGATGATGAGATGACCGCCTTCGAGAACTTTGCGCGCGCACGGCCGGAGGGCGTCATCCTGCTGATAGATACCTACGACACCGAGGCCGGTGCGCGCAAAGTGGTGGAGCTCGCGCCGAAACTCAAAACTGACGGCATTGCGATCCGCGGTGTGCGCATCGACAGCGGCGACCTCGCCGCGATGGCCAAAAAGGTACGCGGGATCCTCGATGCCGGCGGGCTCAAGGATGTCATCATTCTGGTGAGCGGCGGCATCAACGAAGACGTCCTGCAAAAGATGATGGCGGAGAAGACGCCGATCGATGGATACGGCATTGGTGTCAACCTCGATGCGTCGATCGATGCGCCCTCGCTCGATTGTGCCTACAAGCTCCAGGAATACGCCGGCAAGCCGCGGCGCAAACTCTCCGAAGGCAAAGTCACGTGGCCCGGACGCAAGCAGGTCTGGCGCAGCTACGGCACCGATGCCCGCATGCGCGGAGACGTTCTGTCACTGGAGAATGACGCCCAAACTGGCGATACGCTGATCGAGCCCGTGATGCGCGCCGGTAAACGTGTTGGATCGGCGCCGACGCCGGCACAGATCCGCGAACGGGCGGCGCGCGAATTGGCGCGGTTGCCGGAGCCGCTGCGAAAACTGGAAGCCGGCTTTAATTACCCGGTACAAATTTCCGAAGCGCTCAGCGCGCTCGCGGCGCAAACCGACGTCAAAACGCGGGGCTGACGACCCGGGGCTAGCGCGCCGGTACGCCTGCCCGGTTCCAGCCGCGCGCACCTTCGCCATATACCTCGTGGCCAGTATCGGTAACAACCACCGTATCTTCGAGCTTGATGAAGCCGCGGGTCGGATGCATCAGCGTGGTTTCAACCGAGATCACCGCACCCGCTTCGAGTGGGCGTTCGGCATCATCGGCCGGATAAGGGACCGGCCCGCGCGCCGTGAGCCGCGGCGCCTCGTGGCTGACCAGACCCATTCCGTGCGCGAGAAATTCCATATGATTGTGATGCTTCGATTTCGCGACCAATGGCGCGGCAGCCGCGTAGATGTCCTTGCCCATGGCGCCGGCGCGTATCGGCTTCATCGCCGCGCGCTGGATTTGCTCGATCTCCGCCAGCAGATCATTCAGTTCGGCGTCCGGCTCGCCCTGGATCGCCATGCGGCAGACGTCGCCGATATAGCCGTGATAGTTGCCGCCTGAATCGATCGACATCACCTCGCCCTTCTCCCACTTCTGGTCGGAGGGTGCGCGATTGAAACTGGTACCCGCGGTAATCAGGCAATATTCGAACGTCAGCCCGCGATTGGTCTCCTCGCGCCGCAGCGCTTCCACCACCTCTGCCTTGGTGATGCCGGGCTTGGCGGCGGCGATCACAGCCTTCATGGACTCAATGACCGCTTCGGATGCGTATTTCAGCAACTTCAGTTCGTCAGGCGATTTCTTCACGCGCTGACGCTCGAGCACGAACAGCGCGTCGACCCAATCGGCATCGGGGAACGCATTGCGCAGCACTGTGGCCGCGTCAAAGGGCAAGAAGCCAAATTCGGCTGCGATGCGTTTGGTCTTCAAACCCGCCTTCCGGATGTAGTCCACTGCCTTCTGCATCGCATCGACGGAGCCGGCTGTGTTGGTTTGCGTCTCCGGCGTCCACATCGGCTTCACCTCGCGCTGGAATTTCTCCAGGCGGTGGCCGATATAGGCGGCCTTTTCGGGCGTGCCTTTGGGATAGATGAACACCGGCAGATAGCGGGTCACGCCGGTCGCATCCATATAGTCGAAGAAATTGGCGCGATGGCCGCCAAGCAGATACTGCACATTGTGTTTGGATGTGGCGATCACGAGATCGATGCCGGCCTCGTCCATCAGTCGATCAAGGCGGTTATGATCAAACGGGATCGCAAGCTTGCCGGAATGTTGCGCGCTGATATTCATGACCCGAGGCTCCCCGCGCAAATCAGATTGCGCCATTCAATGACAGACTATTGCCAGAGTTCCTTGCTCGCAAGCCGGGTGCCCTGGCTCAAAGCCTCCAGTTTCGCCCACATCACCGACGGGTGCACGCGACGATAGAATGGCCCTTGCGCAAAGCCGCAGTCGGTGCCGGCAATAACGTTTTCGCGCCCGACAATGCGCGCGAGCCGCACAATGCGTTCGGCCACCAGTTCCGGATGCTCGACCACATTGGTGGCATGACTGATGACGCCGGGAATGAGCACCTGGTCAGACCCCAGCTTGGCGTCGTTCCACACCTGCCATTCATGCTCATGACGCGGATTGGCGCCCTCGATCACGTAGGCGCCGACCTTCACTTTGAGGATCAGATCGACGATGTCCTTGAGTGGCACGTCGCTGGTGTGGGGGCCCGGCCAGCTTCCCCAGCAAACATGGTAGCGAATGCGATCGGCCGGCAAGCCAGCAATGGCGTGATTGAGGATGTCGACCTGATTGGCGAGCCAGCCGCGATAGTCGGCAAAACTTGCAGGCGGCACCATGCGGTCAAAGGTGACGGCGCTACGCGCGTCGTCGAGCTGCAGCAGGAAACCGCTATCCACGATCCTCTTGTATTCGGTGCGCATCGCCTCCGCGATGGCGGCCTGTAATTCGTCGTCGCTTTTGTAGTACTCGTTTTTGCGGTCGGGGATCACACTCGCCGGTGCCGCGACAGGGAGGAAAGCCTCCTCGACCTTCGCGCCCTTTAGCGCAGACTTGAAGTTGTCAATGTCACGCTGGAGCTCGGCCTGGCCGGTATATTTGATGGGACCGACGCAGATCGCTTCCGTGGTGGTCGAAACCGCCTCCTTGGCGTCGAGTTCAGCATAGAATTCGGCAAATTTGGTGCGGTCGGCGCCGCGCTTGAACGGGTTGGCGGCTTCCTGCCTGATCGGCCTGCGCTCAAATCCGGAGAGCCGTTCCAGTGCGTATTGTGCCCAGCTGATCGATTTTCCGAACTCGCCGTCACTGACGACATCGATACCGGCTTGTGCCTGCTCACGCACGACGTTGGCGACAGAGTCGGCCAGGCATTTTTGGTACGCCTTCTCGTCGTACGGCTTGCCGCCTTGCTTCGCGCGCAGGAACTCCTGCAAGGGCTGCGGGCGGATCAGGCTGCCGACGTGGGTGGAGAGGATACGTTTGGTGCTGCGTTTCATCCGCGCTCTATGCCTTCGACGCGTGCGGAAGGCAATGTATGTTCAATGCGCGCTCGACAGGCCAGCGTGGGCAGATGCCCAGCCATTTCCCGTCATGCCCGGCCTTGTGCCGCGCATCCACGTCTTGAAGCGGCGCAATAAATAGCACGTGGATGGCCGGGCCAAGCCCGGCCATGACAGAGGGAAAACTTACGCCTTCACCACACCGATGAGCTGTTCGAGCTTTGCCGGATCATTACGTAACGTTACGCTCGGCCCGTCATAGACAATGCGGCCGCGGTCCATCACCACTGCGCGCGGCGCTATATCAAGCGCAAGGCGCGAGTTTTGCTCGACCAGGACAGTCGCAAGCCCGCCCGCCTGCGTGAGGCGATTCACCGCTCGCGCGAGCTCCTCGACGATCACCGGTGCGAGACCTTCCGATGGTTCGTCCATCAGCAGCACGGTCGGGTTACCGATCAGCGCGCGACCGATTGCCAGCATCTGTTGTTCGCCACCGGATAATTGGTTGCCGCGATTGCTTTCGCGCTCGGCCAAACGTGGAAAAAGTTCGAACACGGCCGCAATCGTCCAAGGGCCAGGCCGGGCGGCGACTTCCAGATTTTCGCGCAGCGTCAACGAAGGAAAAATTTCGCGTTCCTGCGGCACATAGCCGAGCCCGGCGGTCACGCGGCGGTACGTTGCCTGGGTCGATATATCCTTGCCATGCAGCGATATCCGGCCGCCGTGAAGCGTGGTGTGACCCATGATGGTCGCAAGCAAGGTGGTCTTGCCGACACCATTGCGGCCGATGACCGACACGGTCTCGCTGGCGCCGAGCGCAAGACGAATATCCTCAAGCACCACGGTCTCGCCGTAGCCCGCACGGACGTTGTCGAGCTCGAGCGCGCGCTCAGCCATGACGCCCCCCGCGATGGTCTTCCTGGCCGAGATAGACCGCCCTCACCTGCTCGTTGTTCATGATCTCGTTGGGCGTACCTTGCGTAAACACCGCGCCCTGAACGAGCACGGTGATCTCTTTTGCAAAGCGGAAGACGACATCCATGTCGTGCTCGATGATCAAAACGGCGATATCGGGATCGAGCGCGGCGACCACATCGAGAATGAGATGACTTTCCGACGACGGCACGCCCGCCGCCGGCTCGTCGAGCAGAAGAACGCGCGGCTTTTGTGCGAGCGCAATCGCGATTTCCACGAGCCGCTGGCGGCCGTAGGGCAGCTCGCGAACCAGCTTGAGCGCGTCGTCGGTCAACCGCAGGGAATCGAGGTGGTCAAGCGCCTCGTCGATCACGACACGCCTGGAGCCGGCAGAGCGCCAGAGATTGTTGCAATGGCCATCGCGCTCGCCAATGGTCATACAAAGATTTTCGAGGACTGTAAGCCCGCGGAACAGCTGATTGATCTGGAAGGTGCGTGCGAGCCCCCGCCGCGCACGATCGGCCTGGCTCAACCCGGTGATATCCTTGCCGTCAAGCAGCACGCGGCCGGAATGCGGTTTGAGCGCACCGGTAATCAGGTTGACGAGCGTCGTCTTGCCGGCTCCATTGGGGCCGATCAGCGCACGGCGCGCTCCGCGTTCGAGCTCAAGATTGACGTCGCGCGTGACCGGCAGCGCACCGAAGGCCCGGTTCAGTCGCTCGACTTGCAGCGCGGCCGTCACGACTTTTTCCTTTCGGCGATGTACTGGCCCATGCTCTCGAAAAGGCCCAAAACGCCGCGGCGCGCGAACAACACCGCGAGTACCAGCACCAGCCCGATGCCGAATTGCCAGAAGGTTGGGCTCAATTTCGAGAAGTAGTCCTCGAGAACCATGTAGACAGTGGCGCCGACGAAGGCGCCGTAGAGCCTCCCCGTTCCGCCGAGGATCAGCATCACCATCACCTTGGCGGAATTGTCGAAATCGAACACCGTCAGCGTGACGTAAGCGTTGGTCTGCGTGAACAGCGCGCCCGCTACGCCCGCGATCGCCGCCGCGATGGTATAGACCGTCACCAGCCGCCAATGCACCGGTGACCCGATTGCATGCATGCGCCGCACGTTTTCGCGGATGCCGGTCAGCGCCTGTCCAAACGGGGAATAGACGATCCTGCGGACAAAATAGAAAACGACCGCGAGCACCGCGAGCGCGTAGAGATAATAAGTGTGCCCGTAGAGATCGTAGTCAAAGATGCCCAAGAGCGGCTTGAAGGTCAGCCCCGGCAATCCGTCATAGCCGCCGGAAATATCCGAGCGGAGATTACCGGTCTCCTGCAACATGATCGCGGTTGCGAGCGTCAGCATCAGCAGCGTGAGACCGCGATAACGCAGCAGGAACCATCCGGTGATGAAACCGACGATGGCTGCCACAATCGCAGCGGCAAACAGCCCGCTGATCGGTTCGGTCCATTGCAGCCGCGCGGCGAGGAGCCCGACGGTGTAGGCCCCGACGCCGAAGAAGGCGGCATGCCCAAGCGTCACGATCCCTGCATAACCAAGGATCAGATCGAGCGAGAGTGCGAACATCACCATGACCAGCACCTGGCTGCCGAAGGTCATGCGATCGGGGAATACGAAAAAGACGGCGATCGCGAACAGCCATGGCAGCGCCTCCGCAGCACGGAAACGGTGGCGTCTGAGCAGGTAATCGGCTGCACGCTCGCGCGTTGAGGCGCGATCGGCCGCAGCCATGGTGGTGTCACTCGCGGCCATAGAAACCTGCTGGCTTGATCAAGAGAACAGCGACGGTGACGGCATAAACAAAAAAGCCCCCGGCGTCCGCGAGCAGATATTTTCCGGCCGTGTCGAAAACGCCGAGCACCAGCGCAGCGAGCAATGTGCCCTTCAGGCTGCCCAGACCGCCAACCGCGACCACGATCAGGAACAACACCAGATAGAGCACGGCAAAACTGGGTGAGAGACCCAACAGCTGAATGGCGAGGCCTCCGCCAAGTGCGGCAAGCCCCGACCCCACCGCGAAGGTGAGCGTGAACAGCCGGTCGACATTGATGCCGACGGATTCCGCCATGCGCCGGTTGTCGACCGCAGCGCGGATTTTGGCGCCGATATTTGTCCGCTCGAAACCGTACCAAAGAACCGTAATGAGCACCGCTCCCAACACGATCAGGAAGGCGCGATAGCTTGGGAAATAGCGGAAGCCGAGATTGACATCGCCCTGCAACCACTCCGGCAACGGAACCGACTTCGGGATGGGTCCGTAAAAATAGGTTGCGGTGGCGATCGCCATGAACGCCAGACCGATTGTGAGCAGCACCTGTTCCAGATCGGTCGATTTATAAAGACGGCGATAGAGCCCGCGCTCGAACACGATGCTCACTGCACCGACCACGACCGCGGCGATAGCGAGCGAAGGGACGAAACCGACGCCGAGATTGCGCGTGAGAGTGACAACGACATAGCCGCCGGCCATGGCGAAGGCGCCATGTGCGAGATTGACGAATCCCATCAGCCCCATCGTGACCGAAAGGCCGACGGAGGTGATGAACAGGAACATGGCGTAAGCCAAACCGTCGAACAGAATGCTGACGGCAATGATAGCGAAATGCGGCACGAGCCCCACCTCGTGTTGAAGAAAACGCCGCCGCGCCTTTATGCGCGGCGGCGCCGTTAAGTGTCAATTCAGCCGAAGCGATCAGGAGCCGCAGCGGCCGACTTTAAGCTCTTTACACTCGTCCTTCACCGCCTTGGTGGTGCCCAGAACCTTGACGCCAAGCTTGCCATCCGGCTTGCGGATCACTTCCATGGCATTTTCGTCCTGCACGATGTCGCGGGTGGCGGCGTCAATTGTAACTTTGCCGCGCGGGCCGTTGGCGGTCCAGCCTTTCATCGCGTCGATCACCTTGGCGCCGTCATCGACCTTGCCATTGAGCTTTTTGATGGCGTCGAAGATGGCATGCATGGTGTCCCAGCCGGCCGCCGACATGAAGTCCGGATAGGAGTCCTTGCCGTAGGCTTTGTGCCATTCGGCGTTGAAAGCCTTGTTCTCGGCATTGTTGAGATCGACGGCGTAGTTGCCCATTACGACGGTGCCGATGGCAGCGTCACCCATGTCCTGTAACTTGTTATCGGGGATCAGGTCCATCGGACCAATCAGCTTGACGCCGGCTTTGCGCATGCCGAGTTCGCCGTAGGTCTTCATCACGCCGGCGGCATGTGCGCCGGAGGGAATGAACACGTACATGCAGTCAGGCTTGGCGTCCTTGATCTTCTGGAAAAACGGCGTGAAGTCCGGCACTTGCACCGGGCTGCCCATCGGGATTGATTCTGTGACCTTGCCTCCGGCTTTTTCGAAACCGGTCTTGAAGGCTTCGGTGGAATCCTTGCCGGGCGGGAAATCGGTGTAAGCGAGCGCGGCGGTCTTGCAGCCGATGCTCTTGAAGGCATAGGCGCCCATCGGGTAGCCGTGATGCCACATGCTGAACGACAGCCGCGCGATATAAGGCGACAAATTGGTGATCCAGGCGGTGCCGGCATTGGCGATCACCATCGGCACTTTTGCTTGCGTCACGACCGGCGCAAGCGCGATCGCTGACGGCGAAAATACGAAGCCAGTGAGGATCTGCACCTTGTCGTTGGTGATCAGTTCGGTGGCGACGGTCTTGGCCACCGCACCGGTCGGCGGGCCCTCGTCGCGCTTGATGATCTCGACTGTGTTTGGCGCGATGTCCTTGGCGTGCAGCTTGACGTACAGATCGAACGCCTTGTCGATCTGATGACCGAGGTCGGCATTGGCGCCGCTGAACGGAAGAACCACGCCGACCTTGACGGTTTCGGCCTGGGCGGTTCCGCCCACTGTGAAAGCCAAGGCGGCCAACCCAAGCCAGCCAATTATCCGCATCTCAACCTCCCCCTACATCCTTGAAATAGTTTGGAATCCCACTAATCCGCGAGCCGGCAGATCGGCCCACTCCAGCTAAACTGGACCAGTTTTCAGGCGTTGGTCAATCGGGATTGACGTCGCAGCGCGACTTGGGCGCGATTCAGGCTGCGCTTTTGGCGGCGATTGCTGCGATCGAGGTGGTAGAGGGCGTCCCCTGCTCCCTGCGTTCGAGCATATCAGGCGTAGCGATTTCGACGCGGTTGCGGCCGCGCTCCTTGGCGCAATAAAGGGCGTGGTCGGCCTGGGTCAGCAGGTCAGGAATATCGAGCGTCCGCTCCTGGCAATGGACCAGCCCGATACTCACGGTCGCGCAGACCGGATGGCCATCCACATCTCGTGCCAATTGCGCAAAGGTTTCGCGAATCCGCTCGGCCACTTCGATCGCCTTTTCGCGGCTGGTCTCTGTCAGAATTGCGGCGAATTCCTCACCGCCCAGCCGCCCGACCAGATCAGACCCGCGCATCGACTTCCGCGCGGCGTCTGCGAAGATTGCCAGCACGCGATCACCGACCGCGTGACCGAAACGATCGTTGATTGATTTGAAATGATCGAGGTCGATCACGAGCACTGCGATTGGTCGCGGATTGCCGATGTGACGTTTAGCGAGAACCGACGCGTCCTGCAGAAATGCCCGGCGGTTTGAGATGCCCGTGAGTGGATCGACCATGGCGGCAGTGCGGTGACGCAGCTCCGTGCGCTCCTTCGCCATCGCAAGCAGGATGAAGGCGCCCGATATAGTGAGCAGCAGAGCTTCGAAGCTCAGGACCGTCATCCACACACTGCCGAACACGGCATCGCTGGCGGAGCCCGGCAACAGCGCCACCATCGGGGTGCGCAGCAGAAACAGCGCACCGTGAGCAAAGAACATGATGATGGCGGGCCAGCGCGATACCAACGGCTCGCCGCGGCCACGCCAGAATTCAAAGGCGGTCAGCCAGGTGTAGCCGGAGATGATGGCCGAGGCGATGAGCGAACGCAGGTTGATGTCGTCGGTCAGTATCGGGAGGCGGCAAATCAGCAGCCAAAGCACGGCACCCGTCACCAGATAGACCGGCTCGACCGGCCGCCCATCGAAAACACGCGCGCCCGTCCATGTCACAGCGAAGGCGGTGAAAAGCAACGCATTGGCCAGATCGATGCTGATCAGATCCGGCACCTCGCCGTACATCCCGAACAGCGCAATCGATGCAAGCCGGATCAAATGGGCAAAGCCCCACCAGCAGACCGCGTGGAGCGCCGTGTTCTGCGCCCACACGAAAAGCAGCAGCAAGCCGAGGATGGCTTCAACATAGATCGTCACTAGAAAGAGCGTATGGACGTCGAGAGTCATCGGTCGGAGGCCAAAATCTGCCGGGGATTCTGCTCTGACTGTAGATCCCCCGTCCGTCACGAATAGACCGGCCGCCTAAAACAACTGATGAATGCGTTTATTCCAGTACCGGCCATTGCGCCGTTATGGTTTCGGAGACGTTTCCAAAACCACTGCAATCGCTCTAAATCGGCGGAATCCTCGGGCGTAATTGCCGGTCTTGTGGGGCAATTTGCGCTCCACTAGGTTCAAATATCCCTCACTAGCCTTGGGACGGGCATGCAAATCCGCAACGGCATCATCGAAGCCATCGGTCATACGCCTCTTATCAAGCTCCGGCGCGCCTCAGAGGCGACGGGATGCACCATTCTGGGCAAGGCGGAATTCATGAACCCGGGAGGCTCCGTGAAGGATCGCGCCGGCCGTCAGATGATCCTTGAAGCCGAGAAACGCGGTGAATTGCGCCCGGGCGGCCTGGTGGTGGAATCCACGGCCGGAAACACCGGCATCGGCCTGGCGCTAGTCGCCAATGCCCGCGGCTATCGCACGCTGATCGTCATCCCGGAAACACAGAGCCAGGAAAAAAAAGACATGCTGCGGCTGTGCGGGGCCGAATTGGTGGAAGTCCCCGCTGCCCCGTTTTCCAATCCGAATAATTACCAGCATGTCGGACGGCGTCTGGCCGAACAGCTGAAGAAGACGGAAAAGAATGGCGTCATCTTTGCCGATCAGTGGAACAACCTCGACAACCGCAAGGCCCACTACGTCTCGACCGGCCCGGAAATCTGGGAAGAGTGCAACGGGCGCGTCGACGGCTTCATCTGCGCGATTGGCACCGGCGGCACAATCGCCGGCGTCTCAAGTTTTCTGCAAGAGAAAAACAAAGCGATAACAATCGGTGTCGCCGATCCACGCGGCGCGGCGATGTATCATTTGTTCAAGGATGGCGAGGCGAAAGCAACCGAAGGCGGCTCTATTACCGAAGGCATTGGGCTTGGCCGCGTGACGCCGATCATCGACGACATAAAAGTCGACAAGGCCTATCTCATCCCTGATGAAGAGGCCTTGCCTCTCATCTTTGATCTACTCGAGCACGAAGGTCTTTGCCTTGGTGGCTCATCAGGTATCAACATTGCCGGCGCGATCCGGCTCGCAAAGGAGCTGGGGCCCGGTAAGACAATCGTGACGATCCTCGCCGACTACGGCACGCGCTACCAGTCGAAGCTTTTCAATCCGGACTTTCTGCGTTCAAAGAAATTGCCCGTGCCGGATTGGCTTGAACGCAAATCAGACATCAAACCGCCGTTCGAAAAGAAGTAACAATGCCGACTCAATGCCTGTTCCGCGACGATTCCTATCTCAAGACTTGCGACGCGCGCGTGGTCGCCCTCACCGACCAAGGCGGAATCGTGCTCGACCGCACGGTATTCTACGCAACCTCCGGTGGACAACCCGGTGATACCGGCGCGCTGACGACAGAAGCCGGCGCGCGCATTCCGATCGAGACGGCCATCTACACCGATGCCGCCAAGAGCGAGATTGCCCATGTACCGGCAGCCGGTGCACCAGCGATCAAAGTCGGCGATGCCGTCACCGCGATGATCGACTGGGACAAACGCTATGCCCGCATGCGCATGCATACCGCGCTGCATCTCCTGTCCGCGGTGCTGCCCTACGCGGTGACTGGCGGTTCGGTCGGCGACAGCGAGAGCCGCCTTGACTTTGATATTCCGGAAGCTGGCCTCGACAAGGATGCAATCACCACAAAAGTTGCCGAGATGGTTGCATCCAACGCACCCGTCAGCAGCCGGTGGATCTCCGACGCCGAACTCGATGCAAATCCGGGCTTGGTCAAGACCATGTCGGTCAAGCCGCCGATGGGCACCGGCCGTGTGCGGCTGATTGAAATCGCAGGGCTCGATTTGCAGCCGTGCGGCGGTACCCATGTCCGCACGACAGGAGAAATCGGCGCGGTTCGCGTCACGCAGATCGAAAAGAAAGGCAAACAAAATCGCCGCGTGCGACTAGCCCTCGCCTAGTTGCCCTCACGGAACGATTAGGCAATGGTGCGCATTAACGTCCCCGATCGGCCGCAACCATGAACACAAAACCCGCAAGCCGCTGGCTCAAGTCGACTGAATGGCTCGCCGCCCAGCTCGCTAATAAAGACGTCGTCATCGTTGACGGCTCTTACTACCTTCCGGCGCAGAAGCGCGACGCCAAGGCGGAATATATTGCCGCGCACATTCCGGGCGCAGTATTTTTTGACATTGATGCGGTTGCAGACGATTCCACCGACCTACCCCATATGCTGCCCGGGCCCGACCAATTCGGTCAGGCAGCCGGCGCTCTCGGCATCTCAGAAAACGACACCATCGTCGTCTACGACGGCCTGGGCCTTTTTTCGGCGGCGCGGGTCTGGTGGACTTTCCTAATTTTTGGTGCACGCGACGTGTTCATTCTCGACGGTGGCTTGCCGGCCTGGAAGAGTGAAGGTCGTCCGACCGAAGCGGGCGAAGTCAAACGGCCAAAGCGCACGTTTAATGCCAAAATGGATACAGCCGCTGTGGCGATGGTCAGCGACGTGCAGATGGCTCTCAACGATGAAAGTGCCCAGGTAGTCGACGCCCGCTCGGCCGGGCGATTCGCTGGGCGCGAAAGCGAACCGCGCGCGGGCGTTCGCTCGGGCCACATGCCAGGCGCATTGAACGTGCCTTACACCGAGATCGTCGAGAACGGCCGTCTTGTTCCGCCCGAGCGCATCGCGCAAGCATTCAAGAAAGCCGGTGTCGACCCCGACCAGCCTGTGATCACGAGTTGCGGTTCGGGCGTCACCGCCGCGATTCTGACCCTCGGGCTCGACGCGCTCGGGAAAAAGCCCGGCCGCATCTACGACGGCTCATGGGCGGAATGGGGTTCACGGCCTGATCTCGCGGTCGTCAAGGACTGACGGCTGTCAGCGCAAAATCTGACTCAAGAATAGCTTTGTGCGCTCATGCTGCGGATGGGCGAAGAATTCCTCGGGCACATTGGCTTCGACAATCTGACCTTCGTCCATGAACACGATGCGGCTCGCCACCTGACGAGCAAAGCCCATTTCGTGGGTGACGACGAGCATCGTCATGCCGTCATGAGCGAGCTCAACCATGGTGTCGAGAACTTCCTTGACCATCTCGGGATCGAGCGCCGACGTCGGTTCGTCGAACAACATGATCTTCGGGTTCATGCACAATGCGCGCGCTATGGCGACGCGCTGCTGCTGCCCGCCGGACAACTGGCCGGGATATTTGTTGGCCTGCTCGGGGATTTTCACCCGCTCGAGGTAATGCAGCGCGACTTCCTCAGCCTGCTTCTTTGGCATCTTGCGAACCCAAATCAGAGCCAACGTACAGTTATCCATGACCGTCAGATGCGGAAACAGGTTGAAGTGCTGGAACACCATGCCAACTTCACGCCGCACCTCATCGATTTTCTTCAGGTCCGCGGTCAACTCAACGCCATCGACGAAAATACGGCCAGACTGATGCTCTTCCAGGCGGTTGATGCAGCGAATCATGGTCGATTTGCCCGATCCGGACGGTCCGCAAATGACGATGCGCTCCCCGCCCATGACTTTAAGATTGATATCGCGCAAAACGTGAAAGTCGCCGTACCACTTGTTCATGTCGGCGATCTCGACCGCTGTCGCCGTGTTGAGCTTTGCCGGCTTGAGCAGTGGTCCGTGGTTTCCTGCAACGCTCATGGATGGTCCTTAACGTCGATCGCTTTTGGCGAGCCGAGCCTCCATGGCGCGTGCATAGCGCGACATTCCGTAGCAGAAAACCAGATAAAAAATAGCGGCGACCGCATAGCCGGTCGTGCTGGTGACGGGCGTCGCCCATTTAGGATCGATACGAGCCACTTCGATCGTACGCAGGAGATCGAATATGCCGACGATGAAGACAAGTGTCGTGTCCTTGAACAGTCCGATATAGGTGTTGACGATATTCGGGATCGTCACTTTCAAGGCTTGCGGCAATATGATCAGCCGCATCATTTGCCAATAACGCAATCCCACCGCCATCGCGCCCTCGTATTGGCCTTTTGGGATGGCTTGCAGACCTGCGCGCACAACCTCCGCCATATAGGCTGATGCGAAGATAGCAATGCCGATAAGTGCGCGTACCAATTTGTCAGGCGACAGCTGCTCCGGAACGAAGAGTGGCAACATCACCCCTGCCATGAACAGCACGGTCACCAGCGGCACGCCGCGCACGAATTCGATGAAGATGACTGACAGCGTGCGCACCGCCGGCATGTGCGATCGCCTGCCGAGCGCCAGAAGTATTCCGATCGGTAACGAGACGACAATGCCGACCGAGGCGACCACGATTGTCACCAGTACGCCGCCCCACAGTACCGTATCAACCGGCTGCAGGCCGATCGCTGCCCAGCCCGTCAGCAGGATGAACGACGCGATGGGCAATATCACAAAGAAATAGATCGCGCCGAGGTCGCGCCGCGGAGCGTTGAGCCACAGCAGCCAAACGACTCCAATCGCCAGCATCGCTAAGAAAACATCGACACGCCAACGTTGGGGGATCGGGTAGGACCCGTAGATGAAATAGGGGAGCCGCTCCCATACGAAGGGCCAGCACGCGCCGATTTCGCGATGCTGCACGGATTCGAGACACGCGTCGCGATCAGTGCCGCTCCACACCGCATCGATCAGCAAAAATTTGACCAGCTCTGGGACGGCCCAGGCCAACAGTAACACGATCACTATCGTGAGCCCGACATTGAACGGGGTCGATAGAAGGTTTTCACGGAGCCACCCGACCGCACCCGTCATCGCAGCCGGCGGCGGCCGTGGCGCGATGTTGGTCCGGCGCACAAATGCCAGTTCGGCAACAGCAAGATCGCCTTCGGCCATGGTCATGGGCGCGCCCTCACCGCTCAGCCAAGGCCATGCGACTGTTGTAGATGTTCATCAGCAGCGACGTGGCAAGACTGATGACCAGATAGACGAGCATCGTGATCGCGACGACTTCCACCGCCTGCCCGGTCTGATTGAGCACGGTGCCGGTAAACACTTGGACGAGATCGGGATAGCCGATCGCCACGGCCAGCGAAGAATTCTTGGTCAGATTGAGATACTGGCTGGTCAGTGGCGGGATAATCACCCGCATCGCCTGCGGTATCACGACCAAGCGGAGTGTCGGTCCCGGCCGAAGTCCGAGCGAATAGGCCGCCTCGCTCTGGCCGCGCGACACGGCCAGGATGCCCGCACGCACCACTTCGGCAATAAATGCGGCGGTATAGATCGAAAGGCCGAACAGCAGCGCCGCGAATTCCGGGAGAACCTCGACGCCCCCGGTTATATTGAAACGTCCCGCTTGGGGAAATTCAAAGCCGAGTGGAAACCCGGTGAGTACGAACACCGCGAGCGGAAGGCCAATCAACAACGCAAGCGTGACCCATAAAACCGGAGCTTGCTGCCCCGTTCGCTCCTGCCGCTTGCGTGCCCAGACATAAAACGCAATGGCCGCGACAATGCCGGCAAGTAAAGCGATCTCGACGGCGCCGAACCCGCTTTTGGACACTGGCAGCGGCAGAAAGAACCCGCGATTGTTGAGGAACGCGCCGCCAGGAATGGCAATACTCTCGCGAATGTCGGGTAACGCCTTGAGCACGGCGTTGTACCAGAACAGCAGTTGGAGCAGCAGCGGGAGGTTTCGAATCGTCTCGACATATCCGCCCGCAACTTTCGCCAAGAGCCAATTGCGCGATAGCCGCGATATGCCGACGATGAAACCGAGAATGGTCGCGAAGACGATGCCGAGCCCAGCCACCAGTAAGGTGTTGAGCAACCCAACCCAGAAGGCACGGCCGTAGGTCGAGCCTCGGGGCGAATACTCAATCAGAGTCTGGCTGATGTCGAAGCCGGCAGTCGAATTCCAGAAACCGAATCCCGAAGCAATGTGAGAGCGCGCGAGATTGTCGATCGCATTGCTCGCCGCGCCATAAACGAGAAAAGCGACCATGGCGCACAGCACGAGCTGGTAGGCAATGCTGCGGAACTTCGGGTCGTTGTAGAATACGACCTGCGCAGGCCGAGCCCGCGCCGAAAGCTCACTCGACATTTACCCCTCGTCGGGCCTGCTGCGCGGCGGCTCCGACTTAACGGAACCGCCGCGAGCGTTACGCCCGCGTCCACGCGTGTCGATGCGGTCAGCGAATAGGCGGCGCGTATTGGATGCCGCCTTTATTCCACAATTTATTCAAACCACGTTCGATCTTTAGCGGCGAACCTTGTCCAACATTACGCTCGAAGGACTCTCCGTAATTGCCGACAAGTTTGACGATGCGGACGGCCCAATCCTTGGTGAGGCCGAGCTGCTCGCCATAGTTTCCTTCGGTCCCAACGAAGCGCATGATTTCCGGATTGGTTGACTTCAACGCCTCGTCCAGAGTCTTGGAAGAAATGTTCAACTCTTCGGCGCCGAGCATCGCGAATAGCGTCCACTTCACGATATCGAACCATTGATCGTCGCCGTGGCGCACGACCGGGCCAAGCGGTTCCTTGGAAATAATTTCGGGAAGGATGATATGATCGTTTGGATTGGTGACTCTCAGCCGCTCTGCGTAGAGCGCGGAGGCGTCAGTGGTATAGGCATCGCACCGGCCGGCATCGTAAGCCTTCACCGCCTCGTTGGCAGTGGCGAAGGTCACCGTCTTTAGCTGCATCTTGTTCGCGCCAAAATAGTCAGCGAGATTGAGCTCGGTGGTGGTGCCCTGCTGCACGCAAATGGCTGCGCCGTTAAGCTCGAGCGCCGAATTCACCTTGAGCGCCTTGCGCACCATGAAACCTTGGCCGTCATAGTAGTTGACGCCAGTGAAGTTGAGCCCGAGCGAAGTGTCACGCGATGACGTCCAGGTCGTGTTGCGCACCAGCACATCCACCTCACCGGATTGTAGGGCCGTGAAACGATCCTTGGCCGACAATGGTACGAACTTGACCTTCTCGGCGTCATTTAGAACGGCAGCGGCAATTGCTCGGCAAAAATCCACGTCCAATCCGGTCCATTTTCCCTGAGCATCGGGAAGCCCGAAACCAGCGAGGGTCCCGTTGGCCCCGCAATTGAGCATGCCGCGATCCTTGACCGCTTTCAGCGTTTGAGCGGATGCGTTCTGCGCGGCAACGGCGACAACGAGCGCAAGAATGGTGGCAAATCGCTTCATTTGACTGTTCCTTTAAAACTAATTCGGGTGCGGCACACGAGACTGGCCAAACATCTCCACCGCCGGACCTTGGTCCGACGGCGTCAATAGCAGTTTCTAGCCGTTCCCCCGAGGCCCCCCTTAGCGCGGGGCATCTCAGAACGATCGGCTTTCCGGGTCAAGGGGTTGACGCTTACGTCCTATGCAGACGTATATGTTTCTGCGACGGTATTACGCGGCTACAATTCCAAAACAACATCGTTCGTTCGTATGAAGAAGAAGCTCAAAGTCCCAATAAAACCTGATAGTCGGCTGGTCACGTCTGGTCGCGACCCCGAGGCGTATTACGGTTTCGTCAATCCACCAGTTTATCACGCGTCGACCCTGCTCTATCCCACGGCCGAAGACCAGGTTGCCCATCGTGCCCGCTACAATTATGGACGCCGCGGCACGCCTACCACTGAAGCGCTGGAAAATGCCCTGCGCGAAATCGACGGCGAGTCTTGCGCTGGCGTGGCGCTGCTTCCTTCAGGGCTTGCGGCCATTGCGGTCGCGTTGCTCGCGGCCGCCGGTTCCGGCGATCATGTCCTTGTCCCCGACAGCGTTTACCGGCCGACCCGTAACTTCTGCAACGGCGTTTTCAAACGTCTCGGCGCAGAGACGACTTACTACGACCCTATGATAGGCGCCGACATCGTGAAACTATTCAAACCGAACACACGCGCGGTGTTCGTCGAGGCACCGGGCTCCCAGAGCTTCGAAATGCAGGACATCCCGACCATCGCCAGCGTCGCTCACGACAAAAGGGCGATCGTACTGATGGACAACACCTGGGCCACGCCGCTCTATTTTCGCGCCTTCGAGAAAGGCGTCGACATGCAAATTCAAGCAGGCACCAAATATATCGGCGGTCACTCCGACATCATGTTCGGCTGCGTGTCCGCTAACGCGGCTACATTACCGGCGTTAAAAGATACCGTTTATTCGATGGGGCTGTGCGTCGGTCCGGACGACATGTATCTCGCGCTGCGCGGCCTGCGCACGCTCGGTGTACGGCTCGCACGCCATTTTCAATCGGGCCTGCGCGTGGCGCGGTGGCTCGAACAGCGGCCGGAAGTCCTGCGCGTGATGCATCCGGCGCTCGAAAGCGATCCGGGCCACCACATCTGGAAACGAGATTTCACCGGCGCCTGCGGCTTGTTCAGCATCGTGCTCAAACCGACCAGCGAGCAATCCGTGCATGCATTCCTGAACGAGCTCGCACTTTTCGGTCTGGGCTACTCTTGGGGCGGCTTCGAAAGCCTGGCCATCCTTTTCGATTGCACGGAATACCGTACCGCCACCAAATGGGCGCCGGGTGGCCCGGCGATACGTTTCCACATCGGACTCGAAGATCCAGACGATCTGATTGCCGACCTCGAACGTGGATTTGGCGCGCTAGCCGCCGCGGAACGCCGGTAAGTTTCTAATCACTCTGGCCGCAGAGACGTTCAGCAGTCACGCCGCAGCCGCAGTGCCGCCACTGCGCGTGACGAATTGCAGATTGCGCAAATACACGAATACGCCGAACGCTTGGCCGATGATGAACACAGGGTCCTTCCGGTAAAGGGCGTAGCCGAGCAGCATCATTCCGCCGCCAATGGAGAAAACCCAGAACGCCGTCGGAACCACGCTTTTGCCTGCACGCTCGGAGGCAATCCACTGCACCACAAAACGCATGGCGAACAATATTTGCGCGATATAGCCGATCAAGATTCCCCAATCTGCCGTGCCGATGAACACGTCGTGCAGGTACCCGCCAACGGCATTTGCGATATCGATCAGCATGAGATTTCCTTTTCAGTTGCGCGTAAACTTATCCGCGCGCTACTCCTCCGAAATTTCCGGAATTCGCTTTTTGCGGCGGATCAACCACCACACGCCGGCAAGATCAAGGATGCCGATCCACAACCGGTCCCACATTCCATAGTTCGACACGCCGTGCGCACGCGGCCGGTCAATCACGTCAACGTAACCGATGGCATAGCCGTCCCGCCGCACAAGCGCAGGAAGAAACCGGTGCAGGCCATCAAAATACGGAAGGTTCAGGAACACGTCGCGGCGGAACGCTTTCAGGCCGCAGCCCGTGTCACGGGTACCGTCGCGGAGCACCGCACCCCGCACTACATTGGCGATCCGCGATTGCAGCTTCTTGAACCCGCTGGCTTTGCGGCCGACACGCTGACCCGCGACCAGGCCGATACGCGGCTTGCCCGCTTCCAGAGCGCGGATTAGCGCCGGGATGAATGCAGGGTCGTTCTGGCCATCGCCATCAAGTGTCACAACAATAGGCGCCCGTGCAGCCGCAACGCCCGTACGCACCGCGGCCGATTGGCCGCAGGACTGCTTGTGACGAATGCCACGCAGCCACGCGTGCTGCGTCATGAGCCGCTTGAGTTCCGCGTCGGTCCCGTCACTCGAACCATCATCGACGTAGACAACCTCGAAGCGCCATTGCTCAGCGAGCGCTTTGGCAATCTCCGCCACCAGTGGCGCGATATTGCCGGCCTCGTTGCGCACCGGCACCACGATGGACACCGCCGGATCGATCGTATTCATGGCGCGATGTCTTATGGGGCCAGAAGCCCGCGGGCAACCGCTTTGATGCGCCTGAGCGAGGGGCCGGGATATTGGTATATTGTGCCGTCAGCCTGGATCGCAAAACTGAGCCCACGCTGCGCGAAATAGCGCCGCACCAAGGCCGCGCCGGTGATCCCGACCAGTGCGCCGGCAAAGACGTCGCTCGGGTAATGCGCGGTCACCATCACCCTGCTCACAACAATCAACAACGCATAGACCAACAATGCCGTGCGGGCGCGTGGCCACAGCGTTCCAAAAGCCACCAGCACCGCGAACGCGGTGGTGGCGTGGCCGGACGGCAGGCCCGCATAGGCCGCATGCCCTTCGAACGGACTGAACAAAAACGGATCGAGGCTGCCGCCGACCATCGGCCGCGCGCGCCCGATCATGCGCTTGACGATCGTGACAAACAGGCTCGGCACGGCTATCGCCGCGAACAAAAATCCGACACGCACCATAATTGCCGCAAGAAGCCGCTGGGAGAACGATGTCAAAATCTGCGGCAACGCCGCGAGGGCTACGAAAAGCAACCCAAGCGGCCAGAGGAACCACCCGGACTTGCCGAAGTCAGTGATCTCGCGAAAAATTGAAACGATCCACTCTGGCACGTGGCGGACCCCGCGGATGGCCGCAGCATCTGTCGTCACCATCAAAAACACGAATACTGCGATGGTGATGCCGGCGGCGATTGCCAATTCGCGAGGCCCGAGCGGCCACAGCCCCGCACGCGCGCGCGCAGGCCGGCGCAGAAGAACGACCGCGGTCTTCATATTGGCCGCGCAGCGCCGCAAGGCCGACATTGCCTCGCTTTCCACGCGATTAAATCCGTTGGCCACGCTCATGGGCTCGCCTGCGAACGGAAGACGGTCAGCGATACCGGCTTCCCGATGCTGATATTGTAGCCTTCCACGCGCTGAAGAAGCGAGTAGCGCAATCCGACCAATTCCGCGCGTTGCACGAAACTACGCTCGCTGCGAGGGTCAATTAGAGCGAAATAGCACGAACCTAATCGCAGGAAATCGGCAGCGCCGACCCCATCGGTGAACCGGGTATCTGTCCCGAGGAGAAACACCAGGCTCGGCTCCTGATAAGCAAACGTCGAGGCCACGCGCGGTTGCTTGCACTCTGTTCCGTGAATTTCTTCGGCGATCATGGCGCTCGGAAACAGTGCCGATAGCATCGGAAACGTGATCGCGTAGACAGTGACCGCAATCAGTAGCGATGCCACCATACCGCGCAACAGGGAGCGTTCGGCACCGTCAACTTCATAAAGCCACCAAGCAAACAAACCGAAGATCACCGCAAGTGCGGAAAATGGCCACGCGATTAGACCGAGATCGCGGCCAAAGACGATGAATGCCACCAGCGTCGCGATTGCGATGGCTCCCGGAAACAGAAACCAGCCAACCGTCCCGCGCATCATCCATCGCGCTTTTGACAAGCCGCCAGGCTCGAGAATACCGGCAATCAGAATGGCGATAGCGGGATAAAGCGGCAGCACGTAATGCGGCAGCTTTGTCATGACCGCTTCGAAGACAAGCCACGATGGAAGCAGCCAAGCGAGTAGAAATCGCGCGCCCGGCTCGCGACGCGTTTTCCAAACCATCATTGCGGCGAGCCCGGCCAATACGGAGCCCGGCCAGAACGTCACCCAGAACAGCAGGAAATAGAAGCCGGGTGGCGCGCCGTGCGCTTCCTGTCCGCTGGCGACCTTGTCGAGCATGTCATGGCCGAGCGCCTCGACGAAAAAGCTGCTTCCGGATTTCGCCACGATCGCCACGAACCACGGAGATACAAGGAGTATCAACCAGCCAAGACCAATGACGGGACGGAGCGACCACAACCAACGCGCCGAGCGGTCGACTATCGAGAGCACGATGGCTGTTAGCCCGACGAACATCAGGATCACAGGCCCTTTCAGCAGCACACCGCCGGCGAGCGCGGTCCACAGGATCGCCGGCTCGGCCCACCCAATTTTATTCTTAGCTGTGCGGTGGCCGGCAAGATAAATGCGTGCCATTGCTCCCATAGCAGCGACCGACGTGAGCAGCAGCATGGCGTCGGTTTTGGCGAGACGCGCCTCGACGCCGAGCAAAATCGAGCTCGCCATCATGAGTGCGGCAACAACCGCAGTGCGGCGCGCAACGAAAGCAAGCGCAGCCCAATAGGTCAAAAGGACAGCGCATATCGCGCCGATCAGCGATGGCAATCGATAGAGCCAGATGGTCGTACGTGCCTCAGGCACACCAAGTGCCTCACCGGCTTTCACCGCGGCCGCTTGTAGCCAGTAGATACCGACCGGCTTCTTGTAGCGGACCTCGTTTTGAAAGCGGATGTCGACATACTCATGCGTTTCCAGCATCTGCTTGGTGGCCTGCGCGAACCTTGCTTCGTCGCGGTCGACCGGCGGTATCTGGAAAAAACCGGGGACGAAGGCGAGCAGCGAAAAGGCCACAAGCAGCGCCGCTGCGCGGCGATGCGAACCCATCGCATAATCCAGCGCGGCAGCGAGCCCGCGCGCCGGAGCTATCGAAGGCCTGGCCTCGTCAGTGCTGAAGCTCACTCTATGGTGCCCTGAAATCCGCAGCTTTTGCCGGACAATAGGCTCAAGACGCTGCTCTGTCATTCGCCCCTATTGCAACCGGACCGTGACACTATCGGTGGCGCCGCGCGCGTCCATCACCGTCAGCCGCACAAAGCCAGGACCATCAGGCTGGAAGAACAAGGTGCCGCGGCCACTGTGCGCGTCCAAAGGCACGCCATTCACCATGACGGTGAGCGGCGCGCGACCACCGGTAATCTTGAGTGCGACTGGATCGAGCTGGCTCCCGGCGGCCACGTCGAGATTTGCGCCGTCAGGCGGGAACATGATGCGCGGCGGCTCTACCACGTCGCTTGGATCACTGGTGCCAAAGCGTTGCAGCGGGGGCGGCAGTTTATTGCTTGCGGCGAAAATCGTTCCTTTGGGCGCTCGCGGCAACGCGGCGGGTGCAA
>DAHUXA010000017.1:30547-37087 GCA_027307405.1 Hyphomicrobiales bacterium
GGATCGGCGCCGCGGTAGCGCGGCCGACCAGCCCCGGTACGGGCGCGCCATCCGGACGTCCCACCCAAACGCCAATTGTCATCCGGCCGTCGAAACCGATGGCCCATGCATCGCGATAGCCGTATGAGGTGCCAGTTTTGAAGGCAACCCGCCCGTGTGGCGCATTGTCGGGCGGCGGAGCGCCGATAAGGATGTTGCCGACATACCAGGCTGCCACCGGCTCAAGCAGCCTGCGCGCATTTTGAGAGGGACCGCCCGGCTGCTCGGCCAGCGGTAACGCAGCGCCAAGCCGAGCCAAGCCGGTATAGAGCATCACCAGATCCGACAGGCGAATACCGACCCCGCCGAGACCCATCGCCAGACCGGGGGCTTCGTTTTTAGGCAATATCAGCGCGGCGCCCGTTTGCGACAACCGCGCGCTCAGGCGGTTGACCCCGACTTTGCCGAGCACCGCGATTGCCGGAACATTCAGCGACAATTGCAGTGCACGCCGCACTGTCACCGTACCCTGGAAGGTCAAATCGAAATTTTCCGGCGTGTAGTTGCCGTAACGGCTTGGCTTGTCGTCGATCAGCGTTTCTGGGTGGATGAGTCCGTCCTCGAAAGCGAGACCATAGATGAATGGCTTTAAGGCCGATCCGGGCGAGCGCAAGGCCTGGGTCATGTCTACTTGCCCAGCACGGCGCGCGTCGAAATAGTCCGCGGAAGCAATACGCGCCCTCACCTCACCGCTCGCGTTGTCGACCGCGAGAATCGCAACGGATATGTCGGGACCGAGCGCGTTCGCACGTTCGTGAGCAAGCTCTTGCAACGCCTTCTGCAATGCAAGGTCGATGGTGAGCCGATGCACGTATTGATTGGGCTCCAGCGACACAACCTGATCGGCGGCATGCGGCGCCCACATTGGCAACTGTTTGCGCTCACGCGGCACCGGCTGTGATTTAGCGCGCGCAATTTCATCGGGCGGCACGACGCCCGCCGCTGCGACACGATCGAGCACACGGTCGCGCGCGTCCCGCGCGGCATCAGGAAAACGGTCTGGCCGACGCAGTTCCGGCGATTGCGGCAACGCCACCAGCAACGCGACTTCCGCCAGAGATAATTTACGTGGCTCTTTGCCAAAATACGCCAGGGCCGCCGCACGTATGCCTTCCAGATTGCCGCCGTAGGGTGCGAGCGTCAGATAAAGCGTGAGTATTTCGTGCTTGCTCAACGCCTGTTCAAGTTCGAGTGCGCGCACGATCTGCCGCAATTTGGCGCTCAAGCTGCGTTGCTGCCGCGGCTCCAGCAAGCGCGCGACCTGCATCGTGATCGTCGAGCCGCCCGAAACGATGTGGCCGCTGGCCGCAAATTGAATCGCCGCACGCCCCAGGGACATCGGGTCGACGCCATTATGGCTGCGGAATCGCTTGTCCTCATAGGCGAAAAGCAACTTCAGGAAGCGCGGATCAACATCGTCCTCGGTGGCGGGTAGCCGCCAGCGTCCTTCGACCGTCGCATAGGCACGCAAGAGTCGTCCATCACGGTCAACGACGACGTGTGAATATTTGAGATCCTTGCCGAGCGGCGCCGGCCCGAGCGAATAAACCCAGGCGGCGCAGATGACCGCCACTGTTGCGGCGACGCCGCCGGCACTCGCGAAAATCAGCCGACGAGGATTCATTTTGCGGTAATCTCGATCTCACCGGTCGTGGTGCGCCCGAACCGATCCGGCCGGTACATGTCCTCGACCTTCGCCTGCGGCAACACGTAATGTCCGGGCGAAACGGCGCGCACCACATAGGCAACGGTAAACACCGGCGACGAATCCTGTTTGCGATCGAACGCGGCCGTGAAACGATCGTCACGGAATTCAGTGCTGACCGGTTCTTCCGCGTCGGCGATCCACGCAAGCGTTCCCGTTTCTCCTGACGACACCAGCCGCGGATTATCAATCTCGAACCCGGCAGGCAGATAATCGGCGACAATGACGCGGCCGAATTGCGGCTGCGGTTCGGTCATCTTCAGCACCACCACGAAGCGCTGATTTTGTTTGGCCTTGCTTGGATCGACCTTTTCGCCGTCGAAGGTATGGTAGCTGCGCTCGATCTTGAAACCCTGTTCGGCCGCGGGCTCCGGGGTGAGCGGCGACCCGCTCACCGACACCACCGCTTGAACATTGCCCTCGCCTTGGTTCGCCACCGCGACCGGCGCCGTGAGATCACTGGCGCCCATACTACGGTAGAACGCGCCCTGGCGTGCCTCGCCATTGACAGTGAGCGAGATCGCGTTGAGCTGTTTGGCAAGCGCGCGGGCGGCGAGGACAAGCCAGGCATCTTCCTGGGTTGAAGTGCTGGAACTCAACGCGCGGGCGCCATCGATGCGGACGACCGCATCGTCGATCGTCTTTTGCGGCGCCCGCCCTTCCGAGGCCAGCGTCACCAAGGCCGCCGCATCGCGCAATGCAGAGCCGAAATCGGCGCGGCCAAGATCGAGCTTCGGCTGTGGCGATATGGCGTCCAGCGCCGCAAGATAGACGGTATCGGCACGCGCCTTATCGCCCACCATGGCCAGCGCCGCCGCTATCTGCGCTTTGGCAATTGGTGTCGCGACTTCCGACAGCTTGACGTCGGCGAGGTAGCGCAGGTCACCGATCGGCGCCGCGCCATTGCGCGCCAGCACGTAGAGCGCGTAGGCCAGCTCACGGCCACCATTTTTGGTGGGCTCCGGCGCGGTAGCAACATAATTGCGCAGACGATCGACGGCGAGCGTATAAGCGGCGGCGGGCACCTCGAAACCGCGCTCGCGCGCGCGCGTCAGGAAATCCGTGACATAGGCGTCGAGCCATGCGTCGTCACCGCCGACTGACCACAGGCCGAACGAACCATTGGAGTCCTGCCGCGCCAGCAGGCGGGGAATGGAGTCCTTAATGCGTTGGTCAACTTCGCCATCGGGGGCGAGCCGCGCTTGCGCCGCCAGCTCGTTGACATAAAGCATCGCCATGGCCCGACTGGCGATCTGCTCGGAGCATCCGAATGGATAGCGATCGAGCGCATTGAGCAGCGTCGCGGCGTCAAGAGACGTCGACACCGCAACCGATAGACCCGCGCGTCCCGTGCCCGGCACGAAGTCGGCGAAAAGATCCTTCGAGAGTGTGAGCATTTCACCTTTGGCGAGCGTGCGTACGCTGCGGCGCGTCAGAATTTGAGTCGCAGGTCGGACATCGAGCGGGTAACTGCGTTCGAGCGCGAAATTCTGAGGCCCACTCACTTTTACGGTAACCGAGCTCGGCCCGGCGCCAGACCCACTCACAGGGAACGAGACGCGATGTCGCTGTCTGGTGGCGAGCATGAGCGCCTTCGCTTTGTCGCCGCCAAACTCGACCGCACTCCCCGCAACGACCACAATATTGTATTCGCCGGCCGGCCCTTTGACGTTGTCGAGCTCGAGCTGTACCGCCCCTTTGTCGCCAGTGCGCAGGAAACGCGGGAGCGTTGCCGTCAGCACGACCGGATCGCGCGCAACCACGTCACCCGACGCCTTGCCGATCTTGTCCTTGCTCCATGCCACTGCCATCACGCGGACGGTGCCGGCAAAGGCCGGAATGTCGAATTGCACCTGCGCAGTGCCGTCACGACCGACGGCGACAATGCCCGAGTAGAGTGCAAGCGGCGCCTGCGCCGGAGGTGAGCCCGACAATTCAGCGCCGGCAGCGTCGCCGCCCGAACGGATTTGTCCGCGCACGCCCTGCATGCCGTCGATCAATTGCCCGTAGAGGTCGCGGATCTCCGCCGTGAGACGGCGCTGACCGAGATAGTAATCGTCTGGCGCCGGCGGCTTGTAGTTGGTGAGATTGAGGATGCCGACATCCACGGCGGCTACAACGACACGGGCCTCCTCGCCGGATGCGAGTCCAGCGAGTTTAATTGGCACCGTCAACGTTGAATTAGGCCGCATCGTTGCCGGCAACTTCATGTCGAGCGCCAGCGTATGTGCGGCCTTGTCGATCGAGAACCATTGTACACCAATAGCGCGACCGGGCATGCGTTGCGCCGGCGCGTCAAGCGGGCGGCGCAAGGTGGCGACCACATAGGCGCCTGTGCCCCAATCGCGCCCGACGCTGAGACTGATACGCGCAACCCCGGCCTTCACGTCCTGCGACTGGCTGGCAACCAGACGGTCGGTGAATACATTCACAGTAAGGCGGCCGGCCGTGCGTGCGGTCATCGCGACATTCATGGTCTCGCCCGCCTTGTAGTCCGATTTGTCGAGCGCAACTTCCAGCAAGTCGGGCGTGTCCGCACTCGACTCCGCATAGAATCCGGCATCAAAGCTGACTGATGTGATCGGACCATTCGGTTCGCCGGTCGAAATCTCCAGCCGATAACGGCCCCACTTAACCGGCACCGACACCCGCCCTGGCTTTTCGGCCACAACGTCGACCGTCCCGCTCGCGACGCGCTCCGTGCGCTTGACCGGCTCGTACTCCCATTGGCCGTTTTGCCGGTACCATTGATAGCTGCTCTCGACCTTGAGCAAATCGTAATGCAAGCCGCTCTTGGTGAGTGCCTTGCCGTCCGGCGCAACCATGATCACGTCGAACTCGGCATTGGCGCCGTCGGCGAGGGAGCGGCCGGAGAACGTTGGTTTTACGCCGAGCATCGCCGCATCGGGCGTCACGGGCAGCGTCAGCTTGCGCTCGACCGCACGGCCGCCAGATTCCGCCATGCTGATTGTGATCTGAGCCTCCAGCGGACGCCCGCTCGCCGGCACTTTGTCGAGCTTGACGGGGAAAGTCGCTTTGCCGGCCGCATCCGTGCTCGGCAGGTCGTCGAGTTCTTGGCGGACCGTTGTTATCTCGTCGTCAAACAAACCGAACGTGTAACCGGGAAACCCGGGGAGCTCCTTGGCGAGGGCAATTGTCACCTCACCCGACAGATCAAGATTTGAGGCTGGTGCGCCATAGAGAAAATGTCCATCGACACTGACCTGCGCCGGCGCGGCGCGGGCAATTCCCTTCGCAGCCGACGCGAGATCGAACTCGATGCGATCGGGCACATAGTCTTCGACCATGAACGTGGTTTCGCCCACCGGCGGCCGCTTGGGATCGGTGTAAGCCACCACGCGCCAAGTACCGGTTGACGCTGAAGCAACGATCGGCACGCTCATTGAGCGTCCGCCGAGACCCTGGTCGGCGACAAGCGCGCGGCGATATTCGACGCCGTCGGGGCGCGCGATCACCAAAGTCAGCGGAACGTTCGGCGCCGCGGCGCCGCGCGCGTCACGCAGCAAAGCGGTCACAGCGACCGTCTCCCCGGTGCGATAAACGCCACGTTCAGTGTAGACAAAAGCATCGAGCCCGGCGGGCACTGGCCGCCCGGCAACGCCACGATCGGACAGATCAAACGCGGGCGATTTCAGGCCTAAGAACGCATAGTCGTTCTTTTCGCTCGCAACGATTGCCGCCGGAGCGACACCGCCCTCTCCCCGCGCGAGGCCGGCCTCGAAGTGGATGAACCCATTACGATCGGTCTGGCGGACCGCAAGCACTTCGTTGTTTCGTGCAATCAGCCTTACTTCGACGCTGCCGCGCGGCTCTGCGCTCGCCAGCGAATGGACAAAGACATCGATGCCATCATGCGCGGTGTAGGCGGTGAGACCGAGATCGGAAACGATGAACCACTGCGTCGCCTGCTGACCATAGTCATTGGAGACAACATCCTTCGGCTCCGCAGTCATGGCATAGATGCCGGGGCCCAGATCCTTGACCGCCTGGTCTAGCGGAAAGGCGGTTGCCACTTCTGTATTGAGCTTGGGGTCGACGGCGAGTTCGCCGTCCCAGATCTTGGCGCCACGTTCGTTGGCCAAGCGCTCAGCCTGATAGCGGCTCAAATTGCGCTGGAAATCGTAGCCAAGGAGGGTATCGATGAGGTTGCGGTCGCCGATCCGGTAAATCGACAGCACCACCGCTTTGGTGTTGACGCTAAGCACCGGAATTCCGCGCTGGCCGGTGCGCGGCAGCACATAGGCCTTACCGGAAAAACGCACGAATGGCTTGCGGTCGCGAACGAAAATCGTGAACTCGGCCGACTTCGCGAGCGTCTCCTTGACGATGGACGGAAGCCCGGCACGCAGAGTCACCGAATAGCGTTCGCCGTGCTTGAGCCCCTCCACGCACAGCTGTTTTTCGGCCGCCGATATCGCCGGACGGTCCACGGCCCCGACAGCGACAAAGGGAGAGAAGTCGGTGCGGCGGCTTGGCAATTCTTCCGAAAACTGGAAGCAGGCGCGCGGCGAGATCGAGTCGGAGTCGACGGTAAAGTCGAGCAGCCGGAAGCCGTGTTCGGCCCGCAGCTTTTCATATTGCCCACGCAGTTCGGCTGTCTCGCGCAATTCGAGCGACAGGCGCAATGAATCGAGCGCTCCTCGCCACTGCTGGCGGTCGGCAAGCGTGCGTCCGAGAACAGAAAGGCTGTCGGCTTCGAGGTTGCGATCGCCTGCCCGCTGGTAAGCGATGTAAGCAGCCGTCGAGGCACGATCGAGCAGCAAAGCCTTTTCACG
>DAHUXA010000180.1 GCA_027307405.1 Hyphomicrobiales bacterium
GTCGAGCGGTTTCCGCATTACTGGGTGCATATCGGCCAAATCGGCAAATTCTTGCGCCTTGCGCGTGCAGCGGGCTGCCGCGATGTGGTCTTCATCGGGTCGTTGGTAAGGCCATCGCTCTGGCAAGTGCATCCCGATTTCAAAGGGCTCACTGTCCTTCCGCGGGTGCTCGCGGCCTATCGCGGCGGGGACAATCATTTGCTGACCAGCATGGGCAAGGTGCTCGAAGACGAAGGCCTTCGTTTGGTCGGCGCCCATGAGGTTGCGCCCGATATTCTGATGCCTGAAGGTGTGCTCGGGCGCGCGCAGGTATCTGAACGGGACCGCGCTGATATCGCACTGGGCCTCGACTACCTGCACACCGCCGGAAAGTTCGATATTGGACAAGCTGTTGTGGTGGCTGGCCGCCATGTTCTGGCCGTAGAGGCGGCAGAAGGAACCGATGCCATGCTCACGCGCGTTGCAGAGATGCGCGCGAACGGTCGCGTGCAGGCGCCGCGCGGCGCGGGCATAATGGTGAAAGCACCGAAGCCGGCGCAAGATCGCCGCTTTGATTTGCCGTCGATTGGTCCACAGACAGTCGAGGGTGCCGCGCGTGCGGGCCTTGCGGGTATTGCGGTCGTGGCCGGTAGCACGATCGTCGCCGAGCCGGAACAACTGGTGGCGGTCGCTGACCGCGCCAATATTTTCGTCATTGGCGTGTCGTCCGGAACCGAGCGATGAGCCGGCATATTTTTCTGGTGGCCGGCGAAGAGTCCGGTGATCGGCTGGGTGCCGCGCTCATTGCGGCCCTTAGGCAGCGCACGCAAGGACAAGTACAGGTTTCCGGCGTTGGCGGCGCTCACATCATCGCTGAGGGTGTGCCCAGCCTATTTCCGCTCGGGGATCTCGCCATAATGGGGTTTACTGCGATCCCCGCGCGCCTGCCGAAGATTTTCCGGCGGATTCGCGAAACCGCCGATGCGATTGTGTCTGCGAAGCCCGATGTGCTGGTCATTGTTGACAGTCCGGAATTTACCCATCGCGTGGCGCGCCGCGTGCGTGCACGTGCGCCCGAAATTCCGATCGTCGATTACGTGTGTCCTTCAGTGTGGGCCTGGCGATCAAGCCGTGCGCGCACAATGCGCGCGTATGTGGATCACGTATTGGCGTTGTTGCCATTTGAGCCGAAGGTTATGGCCGAGCTCGGCGGGCCACCTTGCAGCTATGTTGGTCATCCCCTGACCGAACGTGTCCACGAACTGCGTCCGAAGGACCTCGATAAGCGGCTGCGTCTGACTGACCCTCCGCTGCTTTTGGTTTTGCCCGGCAGCCGCACGGGCGAAGTTCGCCGCATGGCGCCCGTGTTTGGCGCCGCAATAGCGCGCGTTGCCGAGCAGTTCGGTGCGATCGAGACGGTTGTGCCGGCGGTGCCTCGGCTTGCAGACACCGTTCGAGCAGAAATTGCGTCGTGGCGCGTTCCGGCCCGTGTGATAACGGATGCCGATGAAAAACTTGAAGCCTTCCGCACGGCCCGTGCGGCGCTTACAAAATCGGGCACCTCGACGCTGGAGCTGGCGATTTCGGGCGTGCCGATGGTAGCAGCGTACAGGGTGCCATTGATCGAAGAATTGGCGGCCCGTCTCCTCGTCAACGTTCCATCCGTGATCCTTGCCAATCTCGTATTGGGCGAAAACGTGGTGCCGGAATTTCTTCAGCGGGATTGCACCGCGGACCGGCTCGCCAAGGCCCTGGTGCCGTTGCTGGCCGATACGCCGGAACGTCGGCAGCAGATTGAAGCGTTTGCTCGACTGGACGCCATTATGGAGGCAGGCAAAGGCAGTCCCAGTGACCGAGCGGCGGCCGTGGTACTCGAAGTTGCAGGCCCCAAAAACGGACAAACGCGCGAAGCACCCGCCTTGGCGCAGGTTGGGTATGACTTGCTGCGCGGTCCCGGATAGGCGTATGTCATTGCAGAAAACCGGATTCCAGCTTTTGACCCCACCCCCGCGCGCCTCCATCACTGCTGTCCATGGCTACCTGCCGCCGGATCTGCTCACCAACGCAGAGCTCGCGCGCATGGTGGATACGAGCGATGCTTGGATCATTGAGCGTACGGGGATCAAGGAACGCCACATTCTAAAGGGCGAGGGCCTTGGTACGTCGCATATGGCGGCGGAGGCTGTGCGTGGGCTGCTGCAAAAGACCGGCACCAAACCCGAAGATATCGACCTCCTCATCTGCGCGACGACGACACCGGATATGCAGTTCCCATCCACTGCCAACCTGATCTGTGAAATGGTCGGCGTGCGCAACGTTGGCAGTTTCGATGTGCAGGCTGCCTGCTCAGGGTTTCTGTACTCGCTCACTATTGCGGCACAATTCATCGCGAATGGAATAGCGCGCAAAGTCGTCGTGGTCGGCGCCGACAAGATGTCCTCGATCATCGACTACACCGATCGCGCGACGTGCGTGCTGTTTGGCGATGCCGCCGGCGCGGTGCTCCTGGAGCCTGACAACCTCGGCTACGGCATCATGGATGCCCTGATCCGCTCAGACGGTTCCGGAATGATTCATTTGCATCAGAAGGCCGGCGGGAGTCGGATGCCTCCGACCCCGGAGACGGTCGCCAATCGGTTGCACTATGTCCATCAGGAAGGCGCCGCGGTCTATAAATTTGCCATTGCCAAGATGGCCGAGGTCGCGGGCGAGATCATGGCGCGCAACAATTTACGCGCTGACATGATTGACTGGCTGGTGCCACATCAGGCGAATAAGCGCATCATCGAGTCGACCGCTGAGCGTATGGGTCTGCCGATGGATAAGGTGATGGTGACAATCCAAAAATATGGCAACACCACGAATGCCACCATCCCTCTTTGCCTGTGGGACTATGAACCGAAACTAAAGCGCGGCGATCGTCTGGTCCTCGCCGCCTTCGGCGGCGGATTCACCTGGGCAGGGGTCTACGTGCAATGGGCCTATGACGGCGCAAGCGCACCGAAGCTCAATGGAAAAGGCAACGGCAAGAGCAGCTAGCGTGAACTATTTCCGTCGCGAGATCGGCGCATAGTCCCGACGCGTCGCGCCCGTGTACAATTGGCGCGGCCGGCCGATCTTCTGCTGCGGATCTTCGATCATTTCCTTCCACTGTGCGATCCAGCCGACTGTACGTGCGACGGCAAACAGCACGGTGAACATAGTCGTTGGGAAGCCCATAGCCTTGAGCGTGATGCCGGAATAAAAATCAATATTCGGGTAAAGCTTTTTCTCGATGAAGTAATCGTCGTGCAAGGCGATCTTCTCGAGCTCCATGGCGACGTCGAGCAGCGGATCGTCCTTGATGCCGAGCTCGGTCAGCACCTCATGGCACGTCTTCTGCATGATTTTGGCGCGCGGATCATAGTGCTTGTAGACGCGATGGCCGAAACCCATCAGGCGATAGGAATCGTTCTTGTCCTTCGCGCGTTTGATGAATTCGGGAATGCGATCGACCGAACCGATCTCGCGCAGCATGTTGAGCGCGGCTTCATTGGCGCCGCCATGCGCTGGACCCCAGAGACATGCGCAGCCCGCGGCAATGCAGGCGAAAGGGTTAGCACCTGAGGAGCCGGCAAGCCGCACCGTCGACGTCGAGGCGTTCTGCTCATGGTCGGCATGCAGGATAAAAATTCGGTCCATCGCGCGCGCGAGGACCGGGTTCGGCTTGTAGTCCTCGGTCGGCACCGCGTAGCACATGCGCAGGAAATTGGAGGCGTAGTCGAGATCGTTCTTCGGGTACACGAAGGGTTGGCCGACCGAATATTTGTAGGCCATTGCGGCGAGGGTCGGCACTTTCGCGATCATGCGGATCGAAGCGATCATGCGCTGATGCGGATCGGAGATGTCGGTTGAGTCGTGATAGAAGGCCGACAATGCGCCGACACAACCGGTCATCACAGCCATCGGATGCGCGTCGCGGCGGAAGCCCTGGAAGAACCGGCTCATCTGCTCATGAACCATCGTGTGTCGGGTTACGCGATAGTCAAAGTCGGCTTTCTGCGCGTTGGTCGGCAGTTCGCCATAGAGCAGTAGATAGCAAGTCTCCAGGAAGTCCCCGTGCTCGGCGAGCTGCTCAATCGGATAGCCGCGATAGAGCAGGATGCCCTCGTCGCCATCGATGTAGGTGATCTTGGATTCACAGCTGGCGGTGGAGGTGAACCCGGGGTCATACGTGAACATCCCGCTTTGGCCGTAGAGCTTCGAGATGTCGATGACGTCGGGACCGATCGTGCCGGGATAGATCGGCATGTCCCAGTTATTGTTGCCGACCGTCAATGTGCCGGCTTTGTTTTTGGCGCTGGTCTTGGCGTCCATGGTGGGGCCCTCGAATTGGCCGCGAACGATGCTGCTTTGTGCGTATCCCATTCAAGTGTGCACTGCAAGATAGCGCAATGCCTTGTACTGCCGCGCATATAGGCACGCTTTGGACTATTTGCCCGATATGAAATTTTTACGGCGCGGCCTGATCCCGCAGCCGCGCCAGGCTCTCGTCCCGGCCAAGGACCGCGAGAACGTCAAAGATCGGCGGCGACGTTGTGCGGCCGGTCAGGGCAGCCCGCAGCGGCTGGGCGACAGCGCCAAGTTTGAGGCCGGCGCGTTCCGCGTAGGGCCGCACAACGGCTTCGGCCGATGTCGCATTCCAGTCTGGAACCGCCTCCAATTCCGGGAGTAGGGCGGCAATGAGGGTTTTGGCCTCGTCAGTGAGTAAAGCCTTTGCCTGATCGTTGATGTCGAGGGGTCTGCTTGTCCACAGGAAGCGGGACGCATCGAACAACTCGACTAAAGTCTTGGCGCGCTCCTTCAGTCCGGGCATGGCTGCCAGTAGCTTCGCGCGGAGCACCGGCGTCATTTTGCTGGCGAGTTCCTGCCCTCCGGCGATGTGCGGCAAAAGCTGCTCGATGGCAGCGATAAGATCGGCATCATCGCTTGAACGGATGTAATGGCCGTTGAGGCTTTCGAGCTTCGTGAAATCGAAGCGTGCCGGCGAACGTCCGATTTGAGGAAGATCGAAAGCGGCAATCATTTCCTCGGTCGTGAAGATCTCCTGATCGCCGTGCGCCCAGCCCAGTCGCACCAAATAGTTCCTCATTGCTGCCGGCAGATATCCCATGGCGCGGTATGCATCGATGCCAAGCGCGCCGTGGCGCTTCGATAGCTTGGAGCCGTCCGGCCCGTGAATGAGCGGGATATGCGCCATGACCGGAACCTTCCAGCCCAGCGCCTGATAGATCTGGGTTTGGCGGGCCCCATTGTTGAGGTGATCGTCGCCGCGGATGATATGAGTGATGCCCATGTCGTGGTCGTCGACAACAACAGCCAGCATGTAGGTCGGGGTGCCGTCCGAACGCAGCAGGACGAAGTCATCAAGATTCTCATTCTGCCAGACAACGCGCCCTTGCACCTGGTCCTCGACGATCGTTTCCCCGGTCAGGGGTGCTTTGAGCCGGATCACCGGATTGACCCCCGCAGGGGCATCTTTCGGATCGTGATCGCGGCACCGGCCGTCATAGAGGCGCGTGCGGCCTTCGGCGCGGGCCTTCTCGCGCATCGCGGCGAGTTCCTCGGGGCTGCAATAGCAACGGTAGGCGTGACCGGAGGCGAGCAACTGTTCGGCCACCTGACGATGACGAGCCGCGCGGGAAAACTGGAAAACGATCTCTCCGTCCCAGGTCAGCCCGAGCCAGGTCAGGCCATCGATGATGGCGTTGATGGCCGCCGCGGTCGACCGCTCGCGGTCGGTATCCTCGATTCGCAGCAGCATTTTGCCGCCATGCCGGCGCGCGAACAGCCAATTGAACAGGGCGGTTCGGCCACCACCGATATGAAGAAAGCCGGTCGGCGAGGGCGCAAAGCGGGTGACAATGTCTTCGGCCATTTTCAGGATCGGTAAATTCGACACCCAGCTGTCAATATATTGCGCCCATGTATCATAAGTTTCGGCTCGATATCCAAAATTTGTGGCCTAAAACGACAAATTTAGAACAACGATTTTGTCTGGCGCGTTACACAGGCAACCAGTCGCCCTGTAACGCAGTGCCATCCGTTCGGCTGACGCGTTTTCGTCAAGATGAACCTATCCTCAATGCCGCAGTCACGCTGCGTTCGCAGCGCGCGCGATAGATAATGAGTGTTCGCTGAGAGCGGTAACGCTTTAGCAAAGTACTCCGAAAAATGCGAAAAGGAATGCCAATGAAAACGTCGACCACATTCGTGCTACTTGCTCTTGGGGCCGCGAGCTTGAGCGCCGCGCTGACTCTGCCGGCATCGGCGCAAACTTTCAAACCAAGAGACCAAACCTGCGATAACAAATCCACCGCAAGAGATAAAGTTCAAAGGCCAGATGCGCGCTGCGTCAACGCGACGTCGGAGCAATACCTTAACGAAAAAGCGGATAAGGCCTTGACTTCATTTCTCAAGGCGAATGGCAATGCTCAAACGGCCACAGACATCATAAAGGGCAAGGGCGAAGGGATTGTTACAGTCTACGATGGGGTTGACCGTAACGGTGAACCCTACCGAATTGTCAGAGGAATTGGGGGGATTGCCGGATCAGGAAGCGCGTCAGGCATTGGCACGAGATCCGGTAACGGCGGCAGCGGCGGCGGCAGGGGCAGAACCTCTGCACGATAATGATCACGTGACGATGCATTTGAACGGAAAGCTCGCGCCGGGCTTTTGTTTGTTGTCGGATGATGTCGTCCGTTCGGCTGATTCATTTCGGCCAAGATGAACCTATCCTCAATGCCGCGCTCACGCTGCGTTCGGATCGGGCGCGATAGTTATCGGGTGTTGCTTGTAACGAGCGACCGTCGCTTCACGGAAGGTGGCAACGCTTTCCTGTCAGCAATGCCGTTCAACAATTCGAAATGGAAATGCCAATGAAAAAAGCATCGACCAGACTTGCGCTACTCGTTCTAGGCGCTGCGAGCCTCAACGCTGCG
>DAHUXA010000181.1 GCA_027307405.1 Hyphomicrobiales bacterium
TGCGGCTCGCGTCTCGGGCACGACAGCAAATACGAATGCCAGTCCCATCACGCCGACGCATGCAAGCAGCAGAAAAGTAATCGCGGCTCCGGACGTGTCGGCGATAAATCCGGCAAGCGTCGTGCTGAACGAAGCACCGATGCCGACGGCAGCGCCAATCAGTCCTTGCGCAAAATTGAAATGCCCGCTCCCGCGCGTCACATCCGCGACGATGAGCGGAACCAGCACGCCAAGCGATGCGGCGGATATGCCATCAAGCAGTTGCGCTGCAATGAGCAAATAAGGGTCGCTTGTCGCCGCGAATATTGCACCGCGGGCCGACAGCGCGACGAAGGTGAGCAGCAAAAGCGGGCGACGGCCCCAGCTCTGCGCCTTCGCTCCGATCCACGGTGCGATGGCCACGACCACGAATTGCGGCACGAGAATACATATTGACAGCACCAAGGCGGCCGTTTCCGGGTCCCGCTTTGCCAATATCCCGGCCAGGATTGGCAGCATCGCCGCGTTGGCGAGCTGAAACAGCACGATCGTGACGGCAAACCCAATGAGCACGCGGTTGCGCACAAGGCCGGAGATTGCATCGAACCAGGTGCCGACCCCGTTCCTTGAGATTCCCCCACGGGCAAGTTCCGGATCGATTTCAGATGAGCTGATCTGCGCCAGTGCGATCAATGTCGGGACGCCGAGCGCGGCCGTGAGAAGGAAGATTGCCTGATTTGAATAATAGTAGGCGATGCCTCCTGCCGCCCCCGCCGCGATCGCATTTCCCAATGACAGGAAGCGCACGTTGCGGCCGAGCCTGATGCCAAACAAGGCATGGCCGACGAGGCCGAGGCTCATCGCCACAAGCGTGGGCCCGAGCAATGAACTTGCGATCGCGTGCAGCACTTTGGCAGCGACCGCCGCGCTGAAGATCGGCCACAACGCAAGCAGGAGGGCGCTGGCGCTGATCGACGCCACTGCAAGAGCGGCGAGCAGGCGTTTGGCGGGCACGCGATCCACCAGCGCGCCGGCGGGGATTTGCAATGCGAGACCTGTGATCGTCCCGATCGTCAGAATTAGACCGATGTCGAACTGCGTCCACGCCACCGATGTCAGATAGGTGGCGACGAACGGCCCCCACCCCGTCTGAATATCGGCGACGAAAAACGCAAACCAATCGAGACCGCGAAGGCTGCGCTGCGACGCCATGGTTCTGCCGGGCTTCGTCTCGTTCTATCGTTCCTGCCGGCGCGCATGTCCGCCTCGGCAAGGGCTTTTCACCCCTGAGGGTGCGATCGACATGGCTCGCGGCTTGTCCCGAAAGGAACGATCTTGTTGCCGGTGTCATGCCCAATGTCGGCGCGTCCCAACCATGGAATCCCGGACCTCTGGCACCAGTAACGGGCAATCTCTTCTTCGTTCATTCCGAAATCGGGTTCGTTCGGGGTGATGCTGCTGCAACGGCCAAGCATGACGCCTGACACCCGTCTGATTTCGGCGTTACTGGTAATGTGAAATAGCAACCTATCAATCCTGTACATTGCCTCCCCGACCTCTTCCAACATCAGCACATGTCCGCCAAGGTCAGGTTGCAGCGGTGTGCCAAGTAACTGGCTCAGGACTGTCATGTTAAATGCTGCTGTCATCTTCACACGACTTACCGTGGGCTCCAACGCCTCTGGCGACCGATCGACCATCCAGGCGAGCGCTCGCCCAACCGCTGCGTCTCCCCCCTCTCGCAGGATGTCCTGCGCCACGGGACCATGCGCTACGGCCTCGAACCCAGCCCTGTACAAGGCAGCGAGCAGTACACCGGCATCACTGTACCCCATGTAGGCTTTTCGTCTGGACGGCTCCGTCAACCTAGACATGACCGCTTCCACCACGCGGCAGGAACCGTAACCGCCACGCGCGAACCACACCGCGTCGTAGCTCTCGTCGTTAGCGATGTCGAGGAAGGCCTGTACGCGCGTTTCGTCATCACCGGCGAAATGTCCGTGCGAAGCAAAGCACTGCGGGTGGAAAACGATCTCCGGCGTCCTGTCCGGGTACAGCGATCTGGCCAACGCCGGCACTCTCTCGGCAACTTCCGGAGACATGCGCGAAGCCGGCGCGACTACGCCGATTCTGCACCTCTCTTTGCTCATCCAAGCGCCCAGCCTGCATTGCACCTCATCGGCAACCCTTCTAGATTTCGCCAATGTCCCAACTCGGAGATTACTTTTTTTGCGGCGTCGGCGGTAGTGGCATGACCCCGCTTGCCTTGATCATCCAGGCCAGGGGTGGACTGGTTGAGGGTTCTGACCGGGCGCTCGACCAGGGGCGCAATGCCAAGAGATTTGATTTTCTGCGTGCACGCGGTGTGCTGCTCCATCCCCAGGATGGCAGTGGCGTTACGCGGGCCAGTCAGATCCTGGTGACGTCCGCTGCTGTCGAGGAGACGGTCCCCGATGTGCAAGCCGCGCGCCGTATTGGCGCTGCCGTCACCACGCGCGCAAGGCTTCTCGCCGAACTCTTCAACTCTGCCGCCTTGGGCGTCGGTGTCGCGGGCACGAGCGGCAAGTCCACCACGGCCGGCATGCTCGGCTGGATTCTGCACCGCGCTGGAAAGAGTCCAACGATCATGAATGGCGCGGATATGAAGAACTTCATTGATATGGGCTCACCTTTTGCCAGCGCCAGGATCGGCGAGGGCGAGGTTTTCGTCAGTGAGTTGGACGAGAGCGATGGCTCGATTACGCATTTCGAGCCCCGCGTCGCAGTCCTCAACAACATCTCCTTGGACCACAAATCGCTGGACGAGCTGCGCACCCTTTTCGGCGGTTTCATTGCCAGGGCGCAGACGGTGGTGCTGAATCTCGATAACGCGGAAACCGCGGCACTCGCAGCCGGTTTGCAGCCGGGGCAAGCGATCACCTACAGTCTGAATTCCGCGCAAGCCCACCTCCTTGCGTCTGCGCCGGTTCGATCGCCGGCTGGAATCGGCTTCCAGGTGAAGGCGCGCGAGACCGGTGAGGTCGTCGAGGTGGACCTGAAAGTCCCGGGGCTGCACAATGTGGCCAACGCACTCGCCGCTCTGAGCGCGGCGAAGGCTTGCGGCGTGGCTCTCGCGGCGGCCGCGGCCCATCTGGGCGAATTCAGCGGCATCCGTCGGCGGCTGGAGGTCGTGGGCACCGCAAAGGGAATAACCGTGGTCGACGACTTTGCCCACAACCCTGACAAGATATCGGCCACGCTCGAAACCTTGCACGCGTTCCCCGGCCGCTTGCTGCTGATGTTTCAGCCCCATGGCTACGGCCCGATTCGTTTGATGAGGGATGCCTTGGTGGGCTGCTTTGCAGACGGGTTGCGCGATGAAGATGTTCTGGTCATGCCCGAGCCCGTTTATTTCGGCGGCACGGTCGACCGCAGCGTCGGCAGCGACGATATTGTTTGCGAACTTCGGCGGTGCGGCCGAAAGGCCTTTGCGTTTCCAGACCGCGGCGCCTGTGGCGATATGCTGGTTAGTTTGGCCCGTCGTGGCGACCGCATCGTGATCATGGGCGCGCGGGACGATTCGCTTTCGCAGTTCGCACATGAACTCCTTCGGCGGCTGGCGGTGACAAAAGACGAAGGTTCGATTGCCACTCGGTGATTGCAAGTCAACCCAACAAACGACTCTGCTGCGGCGCCTGCTTTCAAAACCCATCAGGCGCCTAGCTAGCGTGATCGCTCGATCCTTTGGTCACGTGATCGCGCTTCACCGCACGCGACTGGTCTGGAGGCGGGTGACCTCCGCCTGCACCCGCTCTACGGACAGGCCCGTCACGCCAAACCGTTCGTAAAGTGACGCTACGAGCGGATATAGATATTGACCGAGATTCCGTTCGATCTCGGACGCGGGCACGCGCGTTTCGATCATGGCCTCGTCGCTGCGGGCTGCTGCCCCTTCTACCAGTAGATCGGCAAGCGGGTTCGCCCAGGAGGAAAGTTTTCGGCCAAGAAGTCCTGTGTAAAGTGCGCGGAAACGCACCTCGATCTTTTCTCCGCTGTCACGCGCGAGAAGCTTGGCGAGGTTTCCGGCATGCAGAAGCGCTTCGCCAAGCCGCCAGATCACGAGCGTCGTGTCGAAGATCGAACGCGGGGCAAATGTCTCCTGCGAATCCTCTTGATACCCGCGCATCAGAAACATGCGCCCCGTTGGCGCGGCCCGCCAGAAATCGCAATGGGCGGGGTCCGCTTGCATACGCTGAACACCGGTATCGACTGGCGCCAGCCAACATTCCAGCACGCCATCCACCTCTCGTGGCGCGAGCTCGGCGCGTTGCGGAATCCAGAACATCGGCCAGCCGGTATGCCGGACCGCGGCCCGATCGATGAGACCCTGCAGCTCATGCAGTTCGACGGTTTTTAGGTCTCCCTCAAGCGCGTAGTCGATCCGATACCAACCATCCGGGAAGCGCCCGGCGGAATCTTCGGGCAACTTTGCCGTAAGGTCACGCCATCGTTTGAATGCCTCCTGGACGAAGGCTTCCTGCGCGCCCTGCTCGCTCGGCCGCTCGACAAGACCGACCACCCGCAAGATGTCGAAGGCCTTGGCGAGGGTGAGACTTTCCTCGCCGCGATCGAACGAGACGATCGTGGGGATGCTGACGCTCGCGAGCGATGCATGCTCACGTTGCGTCAGCTTCTCCGCTTTGCGTCTGCGGATTGCTTCATCGACCAACCCACGCCAATTCAACGGCGCTATTCCTTTAAAATTCTCAGACATGCTCGGCTCACGATTTCAGAGTAGCGATGAACGAAACCATCGGGCGCTTCGCCCTGAGGCGGCTTTAGGATTCCTTGGGCGCGCTTCACCTTAGCCTGCAAGTCGGTGAAGGTCTGGCTGATGAGTTGCCGCGACAGTCCGATGCTGGTGCCGAACTTTTCTAGTTGGCGGCGCGTCACCTGATCGAGATGCAGATTCTTGCCGTTGATCGACAGCGCGATGGTCTGATCAAAGCCATCATAAAGAGCCGAATTCACAACGTCGTAGGCGGGCGAGAGGCGCAGGCCGGCATCGGTTTCGAGAAGCGAGAAGTTTTTCAGGTGCGCGTCACAGTTGCCAGCAAGGACGAAGACGATCAGACGACGGAAAAAGCGCGCGAGATCGATTTCTGGGCGCGCGGAATGCTCCTTGATGACCGCGGCAATGTCTTCATAAGCGGCGTCATATTTGCCGCCGAAATCTTGGCCGCGCGGCTTGCAGAGGATTTGCGCAAAGTCCTCAAGGCGAAGCTTGGTCCCGTCCGACTTCCGGTCAAAACGGGTGACAATGAGCGCGAGTTCGTTGACGACCGCGACCTGACCGAGGGCAAAGGTGGTGACCTCTTCCTTGCCGAGCAATTCCGCGCTCCAGCGTAGGCTCAAGGACTCGTTGCGCACCAGCGAGTCGATTCGCTCGGAATTAAATTTCGCGATGTAGGGCGCGAAGCCTTCAGCGCCGGCGGGCGTAAAGCTGCCCGTCGCTTGATCCTTGATGACGAGGAGCTTTCGCTGAATCCCCGAAATCGTCCTGCCCGGATTGGCTGTGGCTTCGGCGATGGGCGCGAGGTCGTGACCTGGCGAGCCGGCGGGCCGACGCACCCCGACCGCGCCGATGCAATCCGCGCCGTAGCGCAGCAGCAATCCAAAATCATCTTCCTCGGCGATATGGGCGACGCGCGCCTGTTGCTCGCGAAGCCAGCCTTCCGGGCCGAGGTGTTGGAAAAAGGGATGAAGGCCCTGCGCCCATTCATGCTCGCGGCGCACCACTGGCAAACAGCAGGCGAGCGGGGTCGCCGTGTCCTTCGCATAGATAAAGCGGGTTCCGCCGCTGGCCGTTTCCTCCAGCGTGCCGGCCACCTTGTCCTTAAACAGGACTTCTGCGGTCCTTTGATTCATGCTAAGCTTCGGTTTCGTTACGTACCTATGTTTTCCTAGGAGTCATACATAGTTCCCTATCACGGCAGCATCAAGGACTTAAGGAAGTTATACTTTAGCGCATGTTTATTTCGAAATAGTTAGGAAGACATAGTTTCTTAAACCGTGAAAAATCAGCTATTTAACCCGTTTCCGGTTGATGGGTTAAGCGTCGCGCAGCCAATCGAGGAAAACCCTGACGGCCGCAAATGGGCGCGCCCACAGCCGCCGCCTCACTGGCGGCGCCCTCATCTCGCGCCCGCCCGTGTGCCGCCGCTACCGGTCGCCGGCCCGAGCGGGGGTTCATCTGGCGTCCCCCGTGGTGGGGTGATGATGGTCGATGCCCAGGCACTCGGCGCAGCCGCAGCCAGGGCGGCGACGAGGATCGCGGCGGCCGGCGCCGTGTCTGAAAAACTTCAACAGCGAAAAGCCGCCCGGTGGAGCCGAGGACTAGGCCTTGGGCTTAAAGAAGCCCATGCGATCGCAATGCGCAATCTCGTTCATGAGATCGCCGGTGCCGAAGATGACGCCGCCTACGGGAGATGTCGCCTTCCGCAAGTCGCGCGTGCGCTCGCAAAGGAAAGTGAACTGGTCGATCGACAGCCACCAGGATGAACCGATGTAGCGGTGAACAAAATTATCGAATTTGCCGCCCGCCTGCCCTGCAAGTGCCGTAATGCCCTCGGCCACGCTCTTAAGCTGTTCGTTGACCTTATTCGCGGCAGCTTGATGCTTGGGGTCGTACGCCGTAAGGGTAGCGCCCCACAGCCCGATGAGCAGGGCGCGAAGAAACATCCGGTCTTGCATGGAGCCGTGATCAGTCATCGTGATAGCGACTCGCTGGATGTCGCGGTCGTTGAGCGTAAGGCTCTGCCCGTTAACAAAGGTGATCCCGCCTGCGCGGAGCTGGGCTTCGTGCCGGTTGATCTGCACGAGCGGCGCCAGGAAAGCCGAGGCAAGATCGACGGCTGCCGAGAGCGTGTTACCGGCGCGCGCGGCATTGGTGAGCGGCTTCTTCTTGCACTCAATGAAGAAAATACGCT
>DAHUXA010000182.1 GCA_027307405.1 Hyphomicrobiales bacterium
TGTCGATCTGAAGCGCTTCAATCCGGAAAGCGTCTTGCGTGAGCGCGTAGAGGCGGTGCGTGCCGTCTGGGGCGTCAAGCGCGACACCAAGGTGATCCTAATCACCGGTCGCATTTTGCGTCGCAAGGGTCACCATGTGGTCGTCAAGGCCGTGAAGCGACTCAAGGAAATGGGCCTGAAGGATTTTTTGTGTGTCTTCGTCGGCGAGGACCGTGGCCGTACTCGCTACACAGGCGAATTGTGGGATCTCGTGCTGACGACGGGCACCATGGACGTGATCCGCATGGCGGCACCTGTCGCCGACATGCCCGCCGCATATGCTGCAGCATCCGTGGTGGTCTCGGCGGCGGTACAGCCTGAAGGCGTGCAGCGCGCAATCCTCGAAGCACAGGCAATGGCACGACCCGTCATCGTGTCTGATCTTGGTGGCGGTACCGACGTCGTGCTCACGGCGCCAGCAGTGCCGGAGAGCCGCATCGCGGGCTTCCGATTCCATGCCGGCGACGATGCAGCACTGGCAGCCGCGTTGTTGCGGCTATTTTCCATGCCAGAACCCAACCGAGCGACGATTGGCCGTCGCGGTCGCGATTGGGTGCTTGGTCATTTCAACGCTGAGATCGTTGCAGAGCAGACACTGCGCCTTTATGGCGAAATTGCCCGGTCGGCAATAACCGCGGCTCCGGCCGCGTCGGCAGGACAAATTTAAAGCAAGACAAAATGAGAGTAATTTGAACACTTTGACTGCGGATTCCGACCTGAATGTCGATGACAGTGACGGAACTGCGTTGACATCTGCACCGTTTCTACCAATCTTTCGCTATTCCCAAGGCGCGCTTGGATAGCGCCAAGGGACTGTCGCAACGGCATGAGGAGAAAATAGCCATTCGTCGTCCGATGAAGTCCGCGCTGCCCGTTCAAAAAGACGGCCCGCGCATCAACGAGGAGATCCGCGTCCGCGAGGTCCAGTTAATCGATGCCAGTGGTCACAACCACGGTCCCACACCGATACAATCCGCGCTAGACATGGCGCAGGCCGCGGGGCTCGACCTAGTCGAAATCGCCCCCAATTCGTCGCCCCCCGTCTGCAAAATCCTGGATTACGGCAAGTACAAATTCCAGGCGCAAAAAAAGGCGGCCGAAGCCCGCAAAAAGCAGAAAGTCGTCGAGATCAAGGAGATCAAACTCCGGCCGATGATCGACGACCACGATTACGACGTCAAAATGCGCTCGATGAAGCGATTCTTCGAAGAGGGCGACAAGGTCAAAATCACCTTGCGCTTTCGAGGACGCGAAATGGCGCACCAGGAGCTTGGCTACAAGCTGCTCGAACGCGTGAAAGCAGACACCGGCTCGTTCGCCAAAATCGAGTCGGAGCCGCGGTTCGAAGGCCGGCAGATGGTCATGATGCTAGCGCCACGCTAGCGCCGCAGTACAATTTAAAGACACGAGCGCGCCACTCGCAATTTGCGGGTGGCGCATCAGCATTTTAGCGCCGTTTAGCAACCCGACTGCTGGCGGTTGCATGGCGCGGCCGCCTCTGCCATAACGCCGCGCATTCGTCGCCCGGCCAGTAAGGGCTGCCGTGGCGGCGATTAACGCTCAATACCGAGCACCCGCTCTAAGGCTTAACCGCCTCGCGAGCATATTCCGGCCATCCGGGCATGCCCGCCATGTGCCGATGAGGAGAGCCAAATGCCCAAGTTGAAGACTAAATCGGGCGCAAAAAAGCGCTTCAAGATCACCGCGACCGGCAAGGTGAAATACCAGCAGTCCGGCAAACGCCACGGCATGATCAAGCGGACCACGAAGACAATCCGCGAGCATCGCGGCACCAGCGTGCTGTTCAAGACCGACGGCGACAATATCAAGAAATACTGGCTGCCGAACGGCTAGCCGGCCTTTCCTGGCCGCCTCAGCGCGGCTGTCCCTCGTCAATTATTTGCAGGTACTGCAAGGAGAATTCCAATGGCCCGCGTCAAGCGTGGTGTCACCTCGCACGCAAAGCACAAGAAAGTCCTGAAAGCAGCCAAGGGCTATTACGGCCGGCGCAAAAATACGATCCGCATTGCCAAGCAGGCGGTGGAAAAGGCGAACCAATATGCCTTCCGTGACCGCAAGCGGCGCAAGCGCACGTTCCGTGCGTTGTGGATTCAGCGTCTGAATGCCGCGGTACGCCCATTCGGACTCAACTACAGCCGGTTCATCGCCGGGCTAGCCAAGGCTGGCTTGACGGTCGACCGGAAGGTCCTGTCCGATCTCGCCATTCGCGAGCCGGCGGCGTTTCAGGCGATCGTGGAAAAGGCTAAGGCGGCGTTGCCGGCTTGAGCCGTCTTGTCCCGCCCCGCGAAAGCGGGGCATCCAATAGCCCCTGGCCTATCGTAGTTTCGCGTACACAGGGGCTGCTGGATCGTCCACCTTCGTGGATGGTGACAACCTGAGGCAATGTCCATGTCCGACATCGCAAAGCTCGAGAAGGAAATTCTGGCGAGCATAACTGCTGCCAAGGACGAGGCAGCGTTGGAAGCCGTGCGCGTTGCAGCGCTCGGCAAAAGTGGTTCGGTATCGGCGTTACTGAAAACTCTCGGCACCATGACGCCGAACGAACGCAAGCTACAAGGCCCTGCAATCAACGGATTGAAAGATCGGGTCACGGCTGCCCTCGTAGCAGCTAAAGACGCGCTTGCCGCTGCCGCGCTCGACGCGCGGCTCAATACCGAAACGGTCGATGTTACTTTACCCGTGCGCGAAACACCGGCTGAAGCCGGGCGCGTGCACCCGATTACCCAGGTAACCGATGAACTCACCGCGATCTTCGCGGATATGGGATTCGCTGTCGCCGAGGGACCCGATATCGAGACCGACGATTACAACTTCACCAAGCTGAACTTCCCGGAAGGTCACCCGGCTCGGGAAATGCACGACACATTTTATTTTCCGCCGAAGCCAGACGGTTCACGGTTGCTTCTGCGCACGCATACTTCGCCGGTGCAGGTGCGGACGATGCTCAGCCAAAAGCCGCCGATCCGCGTGATCTGCCCAGGCCGTACCTACCGCAGCGATTCAGACCAGACTCACACGCCGATGTTTCATCAGGTTGAAGGTCTCGTGATCGACAAAGGCTCACACCTCGGCCACCTGAAATGGATTCTCGAGGAATTCTGCAAGGCATTCTTTGAGGTCGACAGTGTGAAAATGCGTTTTCGTCCGTCGTTCTTCCCATTCACTGAGCCGTCACTTGAGGTCGACATCCAGTGCAGACGCGACAAGGGTGAAATTCGTTTTGGCGAAGGCGAGGATTGGCTGGAAATCCTCGGTTGCGGCATGGTCCATCCGAATGTACTCAGGAACTGCGGACTGGATCCCGAGGAATACCAGGGTTTTGCCTGGGGCATGGGGATCGACCGCATCGCGATGCTCAAATACGGCATGCATGATTTGCGCGCCTTCTTTGAAGCAGATGTGCGATGGCTCTCGCATTACGGCTTCCGCCCGCTCGACTTCCCGACCCTCGCCGGGGGCTTGAGTCCATGAAATTCACGGTGCCCTGGCTAAAAGAGCATCTCGACACAGATGCGCCACTGCCCGAAATCGTCGACAAGCTCACGATGATCGGGCTCGAGGTTGATAGCGTCGAAGACAAAGCGAGTCTGCTCAAGCCCTTTGTTATTGCATCGGTGACGTCAGCCGAAAAGCATCCCAATGCGGACCGTCTCAAGGTCTGCATGGTCGATATTGGCGACGGCAAACCGATTCAGGTCGTCTGCGGCGCGCCCAATGCGCGCGCGGGTATGAAGGGGGTGTTCTCAGCGCCCGGCACTTTCATCCCCGGGAAAAACATCACGCTGACGGTTGGCACCATCCGGGGCGTCGAAAGTCGCGGCATGTTGTGCTCGGCAGCCGAGCTGATGATCTCCGACGATCAGGAGGGGATTATCGAGCTACCGGCCGATGCACCGGTGGGAACATCTTACGTCGACTGGGCGGGCGTCAGCGATCCCGTGATCGAAATCAACCTTACGCCCAACCGGCCGGACTGTACTGGCGTTGCTGGCATTGCTCGCGATCTCGGCGCGACATCCATCGGCACCTACAAGGACAAAATCCCGAAGCCGGTGAAGGGGGCGTTTCCCTGTCCCGTCAAAGTCACGCTGGACTTCGGAAAGACGCCCTCGCTGTGCCCAGCCTTCGGATTGCGGCTGGTCAGGGGCGTCAAGAACGGCGCATCGCCTGACTGGCTGCAAAAGCGGCTTGTGGCGATCGGTTTGCGGCCCATCAATAAATTGGTCGATATCACTAACTTCATCACATTCGACCGCGGCCGCCCTTTGCATGTCTTCGACGCCGCGAAGGTCAATGGCAATCTGACGGTGCGACGCGCGAAGAATGGCGAGAAGCTGCTCGCGCTCGACGGTAAGACCTACACGCTCGACGAAGCCATCTGCGTGATCGCTGACGAAAAGGGTGTTGAGTCACTCTCCGGAATTATGGGTGGCGAAGCGAGTGGCTGTTCGGATGCAACCACCGATGTGCTGATTGAATCGGCGCTGTGGGACGAACTCAACATTGCGCAAACCGGGCGCAAGCTCGGCATTAATTCCGACGCGCGCTATCGTTTCGAGCGTGGCGTCGATCCGGCCTTCATGCTGCCAGGCCTCGAGCTGGCGACGCAAATGGTGCTCGATCTGTGCGGCGGCCAGGCATCCGAAGTTGTCGTTGCCGGCGATCCAACGCCAAAAGAAAAGATCATCGATTTTCCGTTGAGTGAATTGCCGCGGATGGCCGGACTGAAATTGCCGCTCGCCGATACGCGACGAATACTGGAGAAACTTGGATTCTTCGCAGCCGGCCAGGGCGAGCGTGTGAGGGTGGCGGTGCCGTCGTGGCGGCCGGACGTTCATGGTCGCGCCGATATTGTTGAGGAGCTTGTACGCATCGTCGGTGTCGATCGCGTGCCGTCAACGCCTTTTGCGCGCGGAGAAAATGCACGCAAGCCCGTGCTCACCGCAATCCAGAATCGCACCCGCAAGGCCAAGCACGCGCTTGCCGCACGCGGGCTGGTCGAAGCTGTTACGTGGTCGTTCGTGTCAAAACAAGAGGCCGAACTGTTCGGCGGCGGCGATCCAGCGCTGGCACTCGCAAATCCAATCGCGGCGGAGCTCTCCGACATGCGGCCAAGCCTGATCCCGGGCCTGGTCGCAGCGGCGCAACGTAACGCCGACCGCGGATTTCCCGATACGGCGCTGTTCGAGGTTGGGCAGATCTTCAAAGGCGACAAGCCGGAAGACCAACTGACGGCCGCAAGCGGGCTGCGCCGCGCGCTCGCCAAACCCACCGGAAGCGGTCGTCATTGGTCCAACAAAACTGGGCTTGTCGACGTTTTCGACGCCAAGGCCGATGCCTTTGCGGTTCTGGCTGCGGCGGGCGCCCCGATGCAAGCTTTGCAGATTGTGCCGGGCGGCCCGGCCTGGCTGCATCCCGGCCGCAGCGGCACGATCCAGATCGGCCCACAAAATGTGCTGGGATACTTCGGTGAATTGCATCCGCGCGCGATTGCCGAACTCAGGGCCGAAGGACCGCTGGTCGCGTTTGAGCTGATCCTCGAGATCATTCCCGAGCCCAAGGCGAGGCCCACACGCGCGAAACCACTTCTCGAGTTGTCGCCTTTCCAGCCGGTCGAGCGAGATTTCGCTTTTGTGGTCGTTAACGCAGTGAAAGCCGCTGATATTGTGCGCGCCGCCCAAAGCGTCGACAGGAAACTGGTGAGCAACGTGACCGTATTCGACGTCTATGAGGGTAAAGGCATTGAACCCGGCAAGAAATCGATTGCCATTGCAGTCACCATCCAGCCACGCGAAAAGACGATGACCGACGCAGAGATCGACGCGCTTTCCGCAAAGATCGTCACCGAGGTTACCAAGCGGACTGGCGGCGTATTACGCGCCTAAACCGGCAGCAAATCCGCATAAGCGAACCCATCGCGCTCGACCGTCTTTCCAACCTCGACGGCGATCTTGCGCGAGAGCATCGGCCCCGCCGACACAAATGAATGGAATTCGCCATTTTCGCCGCACGGGTCTGTGCCGGCAGGCAAGGCATCAAGCAGCGCGTGGTCAAAGCGCCGGCCTGCAAACGAAGCTGGCAGCTTCCCGAGATCAACGGTGGAAAGATGCGCTTCCAGCCCACCATCGATCATTTCGCGTGCGAGCGCCGGGGTCGGCCGTCCCCATACAGGGAACACCGGTGTAATGCCGGTACCCGCAAGGTGCCGCTCGCGATAGGCCCGCACGTCCTCGAGAAAAAGGTCACCGAAAATCACGTGCGTGACCCCAGACGCTCGAGCGTCGTGCATTGCCGCCGCCATTTTTTTCTCATAAATTTCATTCGAGCACGGAAATGGAATGTGCAACACGATCGCTGGCAGACCAGCGGCGTCGAGCTGGGCCCGCAATAATCCCTCGCGGACGCCGTGCATGCTGACGCGGCCGAAAGTGTCCGTCACAGTCGTCAGGCCGCCGACTATATCGAAGTCCCCCGCGCGCCGTGCTTCTCGCAGCGCCCAGGCACTATCCTTGCCGCTCGACCACGCGATGAGCGCCTTTGCCCGCGCCATCGTCAATCGTCCTTGCCACGCCGACCGCGTCGCTGGCGTGAGCGCTGTGGCGGTCTTTCTTCTACGGGCTTATTCAGCGCCCCAAACTGCCGCAAGGCAGCCTCCGCCGCGCGTTGGCCCGAGTCCCACGCGCCGTTGACCGTGCCCCATTGCGTCTCGTGCAAAGCCTCACCCGCGAGCCAGATACGCCCGCCGATCGGCTCAACCAAAACCCTGCGCGCATCCGCGCCGACTCCGGGCGCGGCCACCGACATCGCGCCAAGGACAAATGGCTCCTCGTTCCAGCGGGTAGCGTAGCTACGCTTGATTGC
>DAHUXA010000183.1 GCA_027307405.1 Hyphomicrobiales bacterium
GCCTCGGTTCTCATCTTTGCGGCCTTGTATTTTGCGCGCGCGATCATTGCGCCGGTGGCATTTTCGCTGTTCGTGATTGCCATTGCGTGGCCGCTTCAGCGTGCCCTTCAGGCAAAAGTTCCAAAGCTGCTGGCGCTGCTCGGCACGATTGTTATTACCCTCGCCGTTATTGCGGTGCTTGTGTTCCTGGTGGTCTGGGGATTTGGCCGGGTGGTCCAATGGGTCATCAACAACACCGACCGTTTTCAAGCGCTCTATACGCAAGCCACCGAGTGGCTCGATGGACATGGCGTATCCATTACAGGCATGGTCGCCGACAGTTACAATCCAGGCTGGATTGTGGGCGCCGTGCGGGAAATTGGCGGAAGAGGATATAATCTAATATCCTTCATCATACTTTCATTTGCTTTCATAGTCCTCGGATTGCTTGAGGTCGATGTCGCACGAAGAAACATCGAGCGCCTCAATAATTCAACACTTCGTCGGTCACTATTGTCCGCTGCCGAAGACATCGCGGATAAATTTCAAAAGTACATGGTCGTGCGGAGCACGATGAGTGTCTTGACCGGCGTGGTCGTATGGAGTTTTGCGTTAGTTGCTGGCATCGAATTGGCGACGGCTTGGGGCGTGATTGCGTTTGTATTAAATTACATCCCGTTTATAGGCCCGCTTTTTGCGACCGTTTTCCCAACGCTCTTTGCTCTTGTGCAGTCGGGATCATGGCAACTTTGCTTTGCTGTGTTTGCGTGCTTGAATTTTATCCAATTTTTTATTGGAAGTTATCTGGAGCCGCGTATCGCGGGTGCCGCTTTGTCGATGTCTCCATTCATCGTTCTGCTCGCAGTTTTCCTGTGGAGTTTTCTTTGGGGAATTGCGGGCGCCTTTATCGGCGTGCCCATCGTTATTGCAATCCTCGCGATCTGTGAAAGGCACAAATCAACCGATTGGATTGCGTCTCTGCTATCGGGACACGACAAGAAGTCAGCTTGACGGCTGCAAGCTAGAGGAGAGCAAACATGGCAGCGCACCTGCCCAATTAAATGGAAAGGCATTGGCCGCGAGGGTCTCTGCGCCCACCATCGCCGAACGGGAAACCCGTTGCATGTGCACGCCGGTCATATCGCCAAGGCGCGCTTCAGCGCCCCTTCGTCCATCGTGGATTTGTCGCATCCATAGACGATCGAGCCACGCTCCATCACCGCGAAATGGTCGCCCAGCTCGCTCGCAAAGTCGAGGTATTGTTCAACTAGCACGATGGCCATTTCGCCAAGCCCGCACAAATAGCTAATAGCACGGCCGATGTCCTTGATGATCGAGGGCTGGATGCCTTCGGTCGGCTCGTCGAGCAGCAGGAGTTTCGGCCGCATCACCAGGGCGCGGCCGATTGCCAGCTGCTGCTGTTGGCCGCCGGAGAGATCGCCACCACGACGCTTGAGCATGCTGCTGAGCACTGGAAAGAGCGAGAATACATCATCGGGCACGCTGCGCTCGTCGCGCGGCAGCGGCGCGAAGCCGGTTTCAAGGTTCTCCTCCACCGTGAGTAACGGGAAAATCTCGCGGCCTTGCGGCACGAAGGCGATGCCGCTCCGGGCGCGCGACACCGTGGGCAGGCTGGTGATCTCGGTGCCCCCGAGCAGGATGCTGCCTTTGCTCACCGGATGCTGGCCCACGATTGCGCGCAACAGGCTTGTCTTACCGACACCGTTACGGCCGAGCACGCAGGTGACCTTGCCCGGCTCGGCTTTGAGCGAAATGTCGCGCAGGGCCTGCGCGGCGCCGTAGTGAAGGTCGATGCCGTTGACTTCCAGCATAGTCACCGTCCCAGATACACTTCGACCACACGGTCATTGGTCGACACCTGATCGATGGTGCCTTCAGCCAGTACCGAGCCTTCGTGCAAACAGGTGACCTTGACGCCGAGTTCGCGCACGAAAGCCATATCGTGCTCGACCACGATGACGGTCCTGTCGCGATTGATGTCCTTGAGCAATTCGGCGGTCTGCAGCGTCTCGGCGTCGGTCATGCCAGCGACCGGCTCGTCCACGAGCAACAGCTTCGGCCCCTGCGCCAGCAACATGCCGATTTCCAGCCATTGCTTCTGGCCGTGCGACAGGCTTCCAGCCACGCGCGAACGCATGTTCTTGAGCCTTATGGTGTCGAGAATCTCATGGATGCGGTTCTGCTGTGACGAGGTGTTTTCCCAAATCAATGTCGCGCGCACGCTTCGGTCATTCTTTAGCGCCAGCAGCAGGTTGTCCTCGACCGAATGCATGTCGAAAACCGTCGGCTTCTGAAACTTGCGGCCGATTCCGAGCTCGGCGATTTCGGTTTCGTCAAGCTTTGAGAGATCGTACGAGCCCTGCTCGAAGAAGACGTCGCCGGAATCCGGGCGGGTCTTACCGGTGATGACGTCCATCATCGTCGTCTTGCCGGCCCCATTCGGGCCGATAATTGCCCGCATTTCGCGCGGCTCGATCACGAAAGAGAGTTCGTTGAGCGCTTTGAAGCCGTCGAAAGACACTGTGATAGCGTCGAGATAGAGCAAAGCGGAGGTCGTTTTCGGTTCCATGGTGAGCTACTCCGCGGCGTGCGGCGCCGAGGCCGGTAGCGCTGTGATTTTCTTTTCGGCGCGGCGTTCGTGCCACCATTCAAATGTGCCGACGATGCCGCGCGGGAGCAGCAGCGTCACCGCAACGAACAGTCCGCCGAGCACGAACAGCCAGTAAGGCGCGAGCCAGCCTGAGGTGAAGAACGTCTTGGCATAGTTGACGACGAAAGCGCCGAGCACGGCGCCGGTAAGTGTGCCGCGGCCGCCGACCGCCACCCAGATCACCGCTTCGATCGAGTTGGCCGGCGCGAACTCGCCCGGATTGATGATGCCGACCTGCGGCACATAAAGGGCTCCGGCGACGCCTGCCATACAGGCAGACAGCGTGAACACGAACAGCTTGTAGGCCTCGACGCGATAGCCAAGAAAGCGTGTGCGCGCTTCCGCGTCGCGGATCGCTACCAGTACCTTGCCGAATTTCGACGTAACGATGGTGCGGCAAATCAGGAACGACAGCGCGAGAGCGAGGCACGAGACCACCAGCAGGGCGTTGCGTGTGCCTTCGGCCTGGACATTGAAACCGAGAATATCCTTGAAGTCGGTGAGGCCGTTATTGCCGCCGAAGCCGAAATTGTTGCGGAAGAAGCCGAGCATCAGCGCGTAGGTCATCGCTTGCGTGATGATTGATAGATAAACGCCGGTCACACGGCTCCTGAAGGCGAACCACCCAAAAACGAAGGCGACCAGGCCGGGAACGAGAACGATCATCAGCGCCGCGTAGGCGAAATGATTGAAGCCGTACCAGTAGAGCGGCAATTCCTGCCAGTTCAGAAACACCATGAAGTCCGGCAGTATCGGGTTGGCATAGACGCCGCGAGCACCGATCTGCCGCATCAGGTACATGCCCATGGCGTAACCGCCGAGCGCGAAGAAGGCGCCGTGGCCGAGCGACAGAATGCCGGCGTAGCCCCAGATCAAGTCGATCGAGAGCGCCAGCATGGCGTAACAGATGTATTTGCCGAACAACGCGACCAGATAAGTCGACACATGGAGCCCCGACCCCGCCGGCACTAACAGGTTCAGCACCGGGATCGCGATCGCGAAGGCGGCGAGCAGGGCCAGGAAGATGGTGGAGGCATTGTCGAGCAGGCGCGTGAGCGGGAAGGCGCTCATCTACGCCTCCACCGCGCGGCCCTTGAGCGCGAACATGCCGCGCGGTCGCTTCTGGATGAAAAGGATGATGAGGACGAGAATGGCGATTTTGCCGAGCACGGCGCCGGCATATGGTTCGAGGAACTTGTTGGCGATGCCGAGCGTGAAAGCGCCAACGAGCGTGCCCCAAAGATTGCCGACGCCACCGAACACCACCACCATGAACGAGTCGATGATGTAGCCCTGTCCCAGGTTGGGTGAGACGTTGTCGATCTGCGACAGCGCCACGCCTGCGATCCCGGCAATGCCTGAGCCCAGCCCGAAGGTCAGCGCGTCGATCCGTGCCGTGCGGATGCCCATGGCGGCGGCCATTGAACGGTTCTGAGTGACGGCACGCATCTCGAGGCCGAGCCGCGTGAATCGCAGCATGCCGAGCAGCGCCACGAACACTGCGAGCGTGAAGCAGATGATCCAGAGCCGGTTATACGTGATGGTGATGCCGCCAAGATCGAAGGCGCCACTCATCCAGGAAGGGTTGCCAACCTCCTTGTTGGTCGGTCCGAAGATGGTCCGTATCGCCTGTTGCAGGATCAGTGACAGGCCCCAGGTGGCTAGCAGCGTCTCCAGAGGACGTCCGTAAAGAAAGCGAATGATGCTGCGTTCGATAGCGATGCCGACTGCGCCGGAAACGACGAAGGCAAGCGGTACGGCAATGACCAGCGAATAATCGAACAGCGTGGGGTTGCGGGCGCGGATGAACTCCTGGACGACAAAGGTCGTGTAGGCGCCCAGCATCACCATTTCGCCGTGGGCCATATTAATGATGCCCATCACGCCGAAGGTGATGGCAAGTCCGATGGCCGCCAACAGCAACACCGAGCCGAGCGAGAGCCCGTACCAGGCATTCTGTATTGCGCTCCAAAGCGCGAGATTGCCCTGGATCTTTGCGCTGGCAGACGCTGCTGCCTGACGGACGGCCGGGGGCAAATCCGACGGTAGGCCGTCGACGAGACCGAGTGCGTCCTGGTCGCCGCGGTCGCGGATCACGGCGATGGCGGCGATCTTGTCTTCTGGGCTGCTGCTGTCGCCGGAATAAAGAATAATGGCGGCACGCGCTTCCGTGAGCGCCTTTTTCACGCGCGGATCGGTTTCTTTCTCACGTGCCTTGTCGACATTGTGCAGGGCACTGGAATCGCGGGACTTGAAAACGGCTTGGGCTGCGTCCAGACGCCGGCCTGGCTCCTTCGCCATCAAGGTCAGCGAGCCGAGAGCGGCGTCGATCATGCCGCGCACGCGATTATTCAGTCGCACATTTTCGATATCGGATGGCGGCGTAGCCACGGCTTCGCCTGTTGCGGCGTCGGTCAGCTTGTCGGATTGGTCCTTGATGAAGACCTTCTTCGCTTCGACCGAATAGAGCAGGCGCTGATCCTTGAGCGCCTCGAGCAACAGACCCGTTCGCGGATCACCGCTCGCTGCGAGCGAGTCGATGGCGTCGGCCGTATCGCCGAAGGAATCGGTCGTGAAGCCCGCGAGCGCGTCTTCGTAAGCTCCCGCACGGGCGACTGTGGCGCCGCCGAACAGAATTCCGGCGACGAGTACGAGCGCCACGATGCGATCGTAGAAGCTACGCATTGCAGTCCGTCCCGGCCGGCCGCGTGAAGGAAGGAGGCGGCGGGCATTACCGCCGCCTCCGGCATCGTCAGACGAAGGTCAGGAGGCGTGACCACCGCATTTCTTCGTGACCTTGTTGTAGTTGCCGCACTTCAAGGTCACCCAGTCGGCTTCGAGATCCTTCGAGCCCGGCAGGAAGTCGGACCAGGCATCGCCAGGAACCAGGCCTTTGGTTTTCCACACCACGTCGAACTGACCGTCGCCGCGGATTTCGCCGATGAACACAGGCTTTGTGAGGTGGTGGTTCGGCAGCATCTTGGACGTGCCGCCGGTGAGATTTGCCGCTTCGATACCAGGCAGCGCGTCGATCACTTTATCTGGATCGGTTGATTTCACCTTCTCGACCGCCTTCACCCACATATTGAAGCCGATCACGTGGGCTTCCATCGGGTCATTGGTGACGCGCTTTGGATTCTTGGTGAAGGCCTGCCATTTCTTGATGAACTCGGCATTGCCGGGGCTCTTGATCGACTCGAAGTAATTCCATGCGGCGAGATGTCCAAGCAAAGGCTTGGTGTCAAGACCCGCGAGTTCTTCTTCGCCGACCGAGAAAGCCACGACTGGAATGTCGGTGGCCTTGAGGCCCTGATTGCCTAGCTCCTTGTAGAAGGGAACGTTCGCATCGCCGTTGATGGTCGACACCACTGCGGTTTTCTAGACGGCTGAGCCGAACTTCTTGATGTCGGCAACGATGGTCTGCCAGTCGGAGTGACCGAAGGGCGTGTAGTTGACCATGATGTCTTCGTCCTTGACGCCTTTCGCCTTCAGGTAGGCTTCAAGGATCTTGTTTGTGGTGCGCGGATAGACGTAGTCGGTGCCGGCGAGCACCCAGCGTTTCACTGAGCCGCCGTCTTTGCTCATCAGATAATCCACGGCAGGGATCGCTTGCTGGTTCGGTGCGGCGCCGGTGTAGAACACGTTGCGCTCCGATTCTTCACCTTCGTACTGCACCGGATAGAACAGGATTGAGTCGAGTTCCTTGAACACCGGCAGCACCGACTTGCGCGATACCGAGGTCCAGCAGCCGAACACGACCGCAACCTTGTCTTTGGAGATCAACTCACGTGCCTTCTCGGCGAACAGCGGCCAGTTCGAGGCAGGATCAACGACCACCGCCTCCAGTTTTTTGCCAAGCAGCCCGCCTTTCTTGTTCTGCTCGTCAATCAGGAACAGCATGGTGTCCTTCAACGTCGTCTCGCTGATGGCCATCGTTCCGGACAGCGAATGAAGAATGCCGATCTTGATCGTGTCTTCAGCGGCTGCTGGATAGGTGGCGGCGAAACCGAATGCGAGGCCCGCGGCGGCGGAAAGCCAGCCACGAGCGAGCGGCCGACTGGCGGCCGCGATATTGATTTTCAGCATCGTGTTTCCTCTGTTTGACGCACGCGCAATCGGGCCCGGTCCCGGCTTCGCAAACTAGGATTCGCAAGCTGCGTGCCAACAGAGAATTGGTGGAATTGTTTGATCCACCTTGCCTATTTCGCGTGGCTTGGCCGACATGGGAGAG
>DAHUXA010000184.1 GCA_027307405.1 Hyphomicrobiales bacterium
CACCATTTGTACGTCGCCCGCAAGGGTCGGCATCCAGGCGAGGTTCACCGTCTTCAGCGTCTCAGCCGTGATGACGGCAACGACCCCGGGGACGGCAGCCGCCTTGGTTGTGTCGATCTTCTTGACGCGTGCGTGCGCATGTGGCGAGCGCGTAAAATCTCCATAGAGCATGCCGGGCAGCTTGAGGTCGTCGACGTAGTTGCCCTTGCCCTGGACGAAGCGGATGTCTTCAACGCGCTTGCGCTTGCAGCCCATGCCCTCAAGCTTTTCGGCGCGTTCGGCGGAGGTGGGGGTCTGGTCGTTCATTCTGCGGCCTCCTGTAGCGGGACTCCACCGAGCTTGGCGGCGGCATACTGAATGGCTTTGACGATGTTTTGGTAACCGGTGCAGCGGCACAGGTTGCCCGAAATGCCGAAACGGATTTCTTCTTCGGTGGGGTTGCTGTTTTCCTGCAGCAGCCGGTAAGCGCGAAGGATCATGCCGGGCGTGCAAAACCCGCACTGCAGGCCGTGCATTTCGCGGAAACCTTCCTGCAGCGCATGCAGCGTGCCGTCAGCGTTGGCCATGCCTTCGATGGTGCGAATATCCGCGCCGTTCGCCTGCACCGCGAACATGGTGCAGGATTTCACGGACTTGCCGTCGAGATCGACGGTACAGGCGCCGCAATGGCTCGTGTCACAGCCGATATGCGGCCCGGTGAGATTGAGCTGCTCGCGCAGGAAGTGGATGAGCAACGTTCGCGGCTCGACGAGTTCCTCCACCTTCTTGCCATTCACGGTTAGGGAAATCTGGGACTTCGCCATCATTGTCTCCCGAAAAATCAGGTGCCGGCGCGCGATTTGGCGCTGGCAAGGGCGCGGGTCAGCATCACGCCCGCCATCTTGGTTCGATACGCCGCCGGCCCACGGCCGTCAGTGGCCGGCGAGGTGATTGCTTCGGCGGCGGCCACGGCCTTTTTCACGGTGGCGGCGTCGAGCGTGGAGCCGGTCAGTATCTTGCCGGCCTCCTCGGCCCAGAGCGGCGTCTCCGCCACGTTGGTCAAGCCGATCGAGCAACTCGCCACCTTGTCGCCTTGCATTGTCAGCACCACCGCTGCGGCGGCGGTTGCGTAGTCACCGATCTTGCGCTTGAGCTTTTCATAGGCGTAGCCGTGCCCAGCGGCCGGCACCGGAATACGAATGGCGGTCACGATTTCGCCTGGTTCCAGCGAAGTGAAATAGGCGCCTTGATAAAATTCCCGCGCTGCTATGCGACGCTCACCGGATTTTCCGACGGCATGATAGATCGCATTGAGGCACATCATCACCGCCGGCATGTCATTGCCAGGATCGCCATTGGCAACGTTGCCGCCGACCGTACCGATATAGCGCACCTGAGGATCGGCAATCAGAAGCGACGTTTCGCGCAGGATTGGGATTTTTTTTGCCAACAGCTCAGAATTGATCAGTTCATGCTGGGTCGTCATCGCTCCAACGACGATATCGCGACCATCCTCGCGAACACCCTTAAGATCGGCAACGGCGGCAAGATCAATGAGATGTGTGGGGCTCGCGAGCCGAAGCTTCATCATCGGAATAAGACTGTGCCCGCCGGCAATGGCACGCGCGTCGTCGCCCAGACTGCCGAGCAGGCCGACTGCTTCCTTGACCGATGTAGGACGGTGATAGGCAAATGGCCCAGGTATCATGGGTATACCTCCCGGATGCCCCAACCGGTCGGCTTACGGCCAACTTGCGGTCCCTGAGGCGGGCATCTTGTCCGTGTGACTACCGACATCGTGACAAGTGTGCGCTGCACCAGCAATGGTCGTTTTACGATTCGTGCGAGACATGCACCAACGGCAGTGAACTGGCACGAATGACGACCAGAGCGCACGAATTGCGTCAGCGCTATTGACGCGATCGGTTTTTGCAAAACCACGCGGCGGTCATTTGTTGCAACGCAACTTCTTCCTCACGATCGACGCTCAGTCCACCCTCGCGCCGATCCGGGATTTCAGCCATGTGATGCGGCTACGGCTAACCGGAACCGAGTAGTGATCTGTAGCGGCCATCTCGACCACTTCGCTGTCCCCGCTTCGCCTATAGCCGATCACGCGCTCGATATTGACAATGTGGCTGCGGTGGACGCGAACGAACCGGTTCTTGTCGAGTCGCGATTCAATCTCGCCGATTGCCAACGGGCAAAACAGCTTAAGATTACCATTGAAGATGTAAGTATAATGAGCATTGGCGTGGACGGCGACGACGTCTTCGACAGCTATGAGATGTGTAGCGCCATCGCGCTCAACCGGCAGATGACGGGCAATGCGTGGCGGCGGCCCGCCCGCACCGCCGAGAGGCGCATAGGTCCCCCGACCGAATTGACCTCTGCTGCTATCGCTGCCGTTGGCAAAGCCTAAGATGGCGGTCCCGCCAGCATGTTGCAGTATTTCCGCACGTGTCGATGAGCCGGATTCGCCTGTTGTAACCAGCGAGCTTTCGCGCGTCCGGTCTGGTACCAAAACCAACAAGAATATGCCGGACACGCAGAAAGCAACTACAGCGACAACGATCGCCAAAAGGTCAGTCGAAAGCGCCGGCGCTCCCGATGACGACATCGGAAGCGGGAAAAGCGTCATGCCCGCCATAGCTGTGTAGTGCATTCCCGAAACAGCAATACCGAAAGCTACCGCCGACAAGATTATTGGCGGCCGGCCCACCCGGCCAGTCGCCAGCCAAAGCGCCAGCCCTGATGCCGCAACAGCTATGACCAGACTCGCCGCAACATAGGCAGGTGAATGCTCCATGTGCACGCTCGCATGGAGTGCGGCCATACCGATGTAATGCATGGAAAAGATGCCAACGCCCATCAGGCACGCGGACAATGCCAGGCGAGCCGAGGAGAGCGGACCACTGCTGATGGTGAATACAGCAACGCCGACCACGAGCACGCAAACTAGAAACGATAACAGTGTCGGAAATACTAAGTAATCGACGGGAAACGATATGCGGGCGGCGAGCATGCCGACAAAATGCATTGTCCAAATGGCGACCGCCAAAGAAAAGGCCGCTCCGGCAAGCAGCACTCGCCTTCGCACCCCGGTGGCAGCGCCAAGCTGCACCGCCAGGGTGAAACCAACATAGGCGCCCTGAATTGCCATCACGATGGAAAGCAATACGAGCCAGGGCTCGTATGCGACCTGCATATCGCATCCCTTCCCGGTTCGTGATGTCAGACCTTAGTTGCGCTCAATGCCAAGTATAAATTGGAACAATCCTAATTCAAATAGGTCCTACTAAAATAGCGGACATTGGTTAGCGTGTGTCGCATGTCCAGGGAGCAATACCGGGCGTCCAGTGTTATTCGAAGACCTCATCGGCAATGGCGAGCACGCCCGACGGGATGTTCAAGCCGAGAGCTTTTGCAGTCCTGAGGTTAATGACAAGTTCGAACTTGGTGGGTTGTAAGACCGGCATGTCCGCGGGCTTCTCGCCTTTAAGAACCCGGCCGGTGTATACGCCGGCGAGACGATAGGCTTCGGTAATCGCCGCCCCGTAACTAATCAGACCACCCGCCGCCGGCAACTCGCGATACTGGTAGATTGCAGGCAATCCCTGTCGCGCAGTCAATGTTACAAGTCGGTCGGGTCGTCTACGAAATAGCTCGCTTGTGCCGACCAGGAGCGCACCAGCTTTGAGTTGAGATAATTTCGCAAATGTTGCGACGATTTCATCTTCAGTGCTCGCATTTAGAACGTGGACTTGCAGCCCGAGCGCGCGTGCCGCCTCCTGCACGTCCCTGGTTTGTGTCTCTGCTCTCGGATCATCCGGGTTCACCAGGAAACCTATAACGGTCGCTGACGGTATCAAATCGTGTAGTAAGCCCAATCGCTTCGCCACCAACTCGGAACTCAATTGGGTTACGCCAGTAATATTATGGCCCGGCCGGTTCAGGCTCGTCACGAGGCCGAGCTTGATCGGATCACCTGCCGTCTCGAAGACGATCGGAACGGAAGCCGTCGCAGCTTTTGCTGCAAGGGCCGCCGGCGTACTCGTGGCGGCTATGATAGCCACCCGCCGCCGGACCAGATCGGTCACCATTCCCGGAAGCCGGTCTCGGCGACCCTCCGCCCATCGGTATTCGATCGCAACGTTCTGGCCTTCGTTGTATCCGGTTTCGCGCAAGCCTTTCTGAAATGCGGTCTGAAGGCCCTCTTCGGGGCCACCGATATTGACAAAACCAATCACCGGCATCGCCGACTGCGCGCGTGCGACGAGCGGCCAACCGGCTGCCGAGCCAGCAATTACCTTGATGAAATCGCGCCGTCTCATTGCCTCCCCCCGAGGCTCCGACAGAGCACCCTATCGGTTCAAGCTAACACACTGGAAGGGGCTGCGATCTAGCCCCACGATGCCCGCTTTGGGGCAAAAGCGGACATTGGGCGGGTCCGCACGATGTCCGGTTTACCCCAAAAGCGAACATCAATTGCAGAGAGGACTACGTCCGCCAATAGCGGACATTTTGTGATGGGATCACAGCCCGGCTCGGGCGACTACGTTAACCGCAGGGGATCTAATAGGTGCGTGTAGCCTTAAGCCGGCTACGCGCATTGCTATTTTGATCTGGCGCTGGGGGTTAGTTCGACGCAAGACTTAAGCTTTTTGAGACACCTGCTACCGATCTTCACGCAGAAGACGGGACGTCGCTTCGATCTGACTTGAGCGTGCATGTTGGGGCCGCATTTTGCGTGTGCCTAGCAAATAGCCTCTTGTCGTAGTCAACACGTAATATTCGATGAAGCGCTAGTTATCTTTATGCCACCTTGCGCGGCTCAATGGTCGAGCAGAAATCGAAGAGGATTTCGGCAAGGCGGCGGGTCGCGGGGCTTGCATCAGCAGCGGCGACCAGTACGACTTCCGTGTTTGTTATTGTCGGAAATCCGTCCTTAGTTTTAAGCACACGATGTTCGGGCAGGATTGCGATCTCGGGCAGAATGCTGACGCCGAGACCAACCGAGACCGCGGCTTGGATGCCGGCGAGATTGTGACTTGTATATGCAATGTGCCAAGCGCGCCCGGCCGCTTCGATGGCGTGGATCATGCGACTGCGGTAGAGGCAGCCTTGGTCGGCCATCACGAGCGGCAGTGGATCGCGGTGATAATCGATCGGATGCTGCTTGCTAGTGACCCAATGCAAACGCTCGGGCCAGGACGCGATTCCGCCTCTCTCGCCGGCTTCTCGCTTGAACAGCGCCAGGTCGAGCTCTCCGCGCTCTAGCGCACGGCGTGACTGCATGCTGAGGCCGCAACGCACGTCCAGGCGGAGGCCCGGGCGAGAACGGACGAAGTCCGACAGCAATTCGGTCAACCGATAGGCCGCGAAATCCTCCGGAACGCCGACCCGCACGACCCCCTCGCTCGCTGGTCGTGTGATCGCCTCACGCGCTTCCTGCTCGAGCGCCAAAATCCGTCGCGCGTAGGCAACAAGCCGCTCGCCTTCCTCGGTGGGCGTGGCCTGCTTTCCGTTGCGGTGCAGTAGCGGGTACCCGAGATTTTCTTCCAGCCGCCTGATCTGCTGGCTCACCGTCGACTGCGTGCGATGGACCCGCTCTCCCGCCCGCGTGAAACCGCCGGTATCGACGACCGAGACGAAGCTGCGAAGAAGATCGAGGTCAAGCATGGCTGGGCACCATTCGATTTTCAACTTGATATCATTTTATCATTTAATTTCCAAATATCAATGGGCGGGCCTATCTGAGGTTCGCAAAGGATTCCAACATGCAAACCTCAAATGTAGCCCTGCCGTCCCGGTCACAACCCATCCCGTTACCGTTTTTGGTCGCGGCGTTCTGCCTGCTGTGGTCGTCCGCGTTCGCTGCCGCCAAGCTAGGAATGGCAGACAGTCCTCCGCTTCTTCTCCTCGTGATGCGATTTCTGGGAGCCGGCATTCTGATTTTCGGCGTTGCCGCAATCCGTCGCTCACCTTGGAATCTCAGCCGGCGTGATGTTTTTGTCTTTGCCGTCCTTGGGGTGGCCAATCAGGCGACGTTTCTGGGACTTGGCTATGTCGGCATGCACAGCATCTCGTCGGGCCTCTCCGCGCTCGTGGTCAGCGCCAACCCGGTGCTGACTGCGGTTATGGCCGCGTGGTTCCTCAACGAGCGGATGACGTGGCGAAAGGCAGCGGGCCTGTTGCTCGGCGTCATCGGCGTTGCCTTCGTGGTCGAAAGCCGTATCGCAGTCGGTGTTGACCATTCCGTCGGCATCGCCTTCACGATCGCGGCGCTGTTCTCGCTCGTTGGCGGTACAATCTTGTTCAAGAAATTTGCACCCGCTCATGGGCACTGGATCGGCAACGGCGTGCAGAGTCTATCGGCCGGGCTGACCACATTGCCCTTCGCGCTGACCTTCGAAAATGTCGGAGACATCGTGCCGAGCTGGCGCTTGCTTGCGGCCGTTGCCTATCTTGCCATATTCGTCTCAGTTTTCGCCTATTTGCTCTGGTTCCACATGCTCACGGTGTCGGGCGCGACCGCGGCGAGTTCCTATCATTTCATAATGCCGCCGCTCGGATTGCTGTTCGGCTGGCTTCTGCTCGGAGAGCATGTCGCGCTCACCGATGTCGTCGGCATTGTGCCGGTCGC
>DAHUXA010000185.1 GCA_027307405.1 Hyphomicrobiales bacterium
GGCGCTGTAGGGGTTGAACCTACGACCTCTCCCGTGTGAAGGGAACGCTCTCCCGCTCGACGATGTCCGCTTTGTGCCAATAGCGGACATTGATGCTTGGCAATCAGCGCGCTATTTCAGCCCCGTTCCCCACCGTCGATGCAGAAATCGCTCCCAGGGTGAAAAGAGCACTTTGTCAGCGATCAGACCGATCACGACGATCACCACCATCACACCAATCACCTGATCCATGGCGCTCAGCTCGCGGCCGTATTGGAGCAAGTGGCCAAGACCGAAACCAGTGAGAATGGTGACAAATATTTCCGCCGCCATCAGTGAGCGCCAGGCAAATGCCCAGCCCTGCTTCATGCCGCTGACCACGAACGGCAGCGACGCCGGCAGGATCACCCGCGTCCATTTATCAAATCCTTCCGAGCCCATAGTGCGCGCGGCTCGTGCATAGATCGGGGGAATTGTGCGCGCACCGGTGTCAGTGGCGATCACCACGGACCAGACCGTGCCCATGACGACTACGAACAGCATGGCAGTCTCGGTCTGGCCGAACCAGAGCAGCGCAAGCGGAACCCAACACACGCTGGGCAAGGTCTGCAGCCCGAGAGCCAGTGCGCCGATCGTGTCTTCAAAATAGTCGGACGTGCTCGTCAGCAGACCAAGCGGCAGCCCGATGGCAACACCGATCGCATAGCCGATGAGCAGCCGCCTGAGCGTTACTTCGCTCGCTTCGGTGAGTGAACCGTCGCGCAGTGCGTCCCATCACTACTCGCCAACCATGGCAGGCGAGGGCAGCAGAACAGACGACCACCGTCCGCTCAGCGTCGCCAATTGCCAGACCCCGAGCAGCAGCAGGAAAAATGTGACGGCGACAAGGGTACGCCTCATTCGGCCGCCTCGTGGGTCTCGCCGAGATAGCCCTTCAGCGCCGCCGTAATTCGCTGTGCGATATGAGCCAGCTCAGGGCTGTTGATGTCGCGCGGGCGCGGTAGCGGAACTCGAAATTCCTCGCGGATTCTTCCTGGACTCGGTGACAGCAGAAAAACCCGGTCGGCAAAGCACACCGCTTCGCGCACGTCGTGGGTGACGAGAACGATCGTCTTTCGCCTTTTCTGCCAGATGTCCTGAATATCGTAACAGAGCTGCTCGCGTGTGATTGCGTCGAGTGCGGATAGTGGTTCATCCATCAGCAGCACACGTGGATCAGGTGCCAATGACCTTGCCAGCGCCACGCGCTGCTTCATGCCGCCCGACAACTCGTGCACATAGGCATTCTTGTATTTTTCCAGACCGACCAGCGCCAGGTGATAGTCGGCGATTGCGCGTCGTTCCCGGCTGGTTAACTCAGGCTTGCGATGCAAGCCGAACATCACGTTGCCGAATACATTGAGCCAGGGAAACAGTGCCGATTCCTGGAACATCACGAGCCGATGCCGCCCTGGCCCCTGCACGCGTTGGCCATCGGCCAGCACGCGGCCTTGGTCCGGAACTGTGAGCCCCGCAACAATATCCAGAAGCGTCGATTTACCGCAGCCGCTGGGCCCAACCAGACAGACGAATTCGCCACCGGCGACACGAAAGCTAACGTCCTCGATCGCGTGGGTGGTCGCTCGGTCGGTCCGGAACCATTTGTCGATGCCCTCGACCACGAGCTCGGCCGGAGGCGATGCCCGTGGTTCGGCGTCGGTGGTGATCATGGGTTGGCGACGATTTGTGAAATGTCCGGTGCGCCCCGCAGAAAGCCTACGGACTGCGCGCTCAACACGAATTTCTTGAGTGAATCGAGCGATATATCGCTGGTCACCACGATCCGGCGCCAAGCCTTGGTAATGAGTTCGGGCGAGAATTTTGTGTGCATCTCCTGGTCCAATTCCTCCCGAGCCATGCGCTCGGCCTCAGCGGGATTTTGGAGGATCCAATCCGTCAGTTCCCGGTGTGCATCTACCAATTTACGCACCAAGCCCTGCTGGGTTGCAAGCAGATCGGCCCGGGCAACAAGAACGGTGGTAATCGCCTGCCGGTCGTCGATCAGAACCTCGCCATCCGCCTCTGACTCCAGTCGCGATACCCAGGGTTCGACCGTCCATACGGCGTCGATCTGGTCTTGCTTGAACAGCAGCAGCTGGTCGGGGTTGGCAGTCGGCAGAACCTGCGCATCACCTCCTGCCTGCGTAATTTTCAGACCGCCCGCCGAAAGCCAGGCGCGCGCCGCGACATCCTGGGTATTGCCGAATTGCGGCGTTGCGATTTTCTTGCCGCGGAAATCAGCAGCTGTTTTAAGCGGCGAGCCCTTGTGCACGACCAGCGCGGAGCCGCCATTCACCGAGCCGGCCACAATCCGAATTTCTTGCCCACGCGAGCGGACATAGGCATTGATCGCGGGGTTCGGCCCGACGTAAGTGACATCGATCGATTTTGCGAAAATCGCTTCCATCGCACTCGGGCCAGCGTTGTAGACATACCATTCGATTTTCACGTCAGGGCCGAGCCGCTGTTCAAACCAGCCCTTGCCCTGACGCGACAAGTGGTGGCCGACCAGCGCCTGGACGTGTGTAATGTTAGGGAAATGGCCGATGCGTAATGTGGCTTGTGCCTGCACCTGCTCCGTAAGCTGGGCGACGAGCGCCAGCGTTATCAAAATACCAAAATGGCAAAATCGCCGACCGACATGCAATTTCATTGTTCACTTTCCCGAAAACTCGAGACAGCTTCGCGGTAACTAGCAGGCAAGGCAACAGTTCCCGTGTCAAAAAGACACGAATGGTTGCGCTGCGGGTGCTTAGTGAAAAGATTTCACGCGGGGGCTTCTTTCGGGGCAACAATTATTCAGCCGCAAATATCATTGTTTTTGTCCGCTTTGGGTCAAAAGCAGACCCGCATGTCCAGTCATTAATTATCGCCAGCCTTCGAGAGGCTATTGATGTAAGCAGCGATCGCATCGATTTCCCCGACTGACAATTTAAACTGAGGCATTTGATCATGAATTGCGGTCACCCCCTGTGTAATTGGTAGCCGCAGTGCGAACATTGCATGTCTGCGATAAATATTTCGGAATTCCGGTGCATCCTTGTTCGGACTAACGCCGGTCGCTCCGGTAGCGTGGCAGTTCGCACATTTTGCCTCAGCTAATGCCATCCCATTGCGAATACGCCTTTCAGTTTCAATTGCGATGGGTTGTTCAGCTCCAAGCCGTTTGAGCGCATCCCTGACCGCGACAAGTGACGGGTCAGCTAAAAGTGCGTGACGTAAGTCGTCAATGGCTTTGAGCTTGTCGCCGTTAATCTCGTAAACGTGGCCTCGACTGGCGTAATATTCAGGTGCTTGAAAAATCGTAATGGCGGCGGTGTAGTCCTTTAGCGACCGGTCCAAGTCGCCTTTCTTGAAATACGCCAAGCCACGCTCATCGAACGCTCGGCTGGCTCGGGGATTAAGTCGAATCGCCATAGTCAAATCGCCAACGGCGGCGTCGAAATTTTTCATTACGGTGTAGACATGGCCGCGCTCGATGTAGAGGTCATCTGAGTCGGGCGAAATCCGAATAGCTTCGCTGTAATCGTCGATCGCGCCGGATAAATTGCCCCAAATAGATTTTGCCCGACCTCGACCTGCGAAAGCGGAGCCATTTTTCTTCTTGAGACGGATCGCTGCAGTGAAATCGGCCATAGCTGACCGAAGTGCGCCTGCATCCGTGCGAGCTTTACCACGAGATATATACGCAAGGGTTTTCTCATTGGGCCCAAAATTTCGACTTTCGATAATCTTGGTGCAGGCAATGATTTGTGTGTCGGGCCGGCGGGATTGATTGCAGTCACGGACCACATCAGCGGATGCGGCTTGGCAAGTCACCATAAGACACGCCAACACCAGGCCGCCCCTCATTTTGAGCCTCTTCGGTCAGAATCATTTTGTTTCTAATAGCGCGCATTGGCGAAGGCCTGATTGAGCTATATCAATCGGGCCTCCCGCATCGTTCGAGTTTGTCGAACAAATCAGCGCCTCTAATGGAATGTCCGCTTTGGGTCATAAGCAGACATTGCCGGATGTCTAGGTGATGTCCGGTCTTACCCCGAAAGCAGACATTGATCGGTCGTTGTCGGGTGTCCGCTAAGTGTCATTAGCGACATCGCACGCTTGTTTTGAAATGAAAGAGGCCACCAACTGAGGCGGCCTAATTTGGCTTAGATTAATGCGCACCCGCCGATCCCGGCGGCAGCGGTCGGATGCGAACCGCGCCTTTCGTCAGGACTGCGACGACCTGCGGCGCTTGTGCGACGTTGCCGTTGCGACAGAGCGCCTTTTCGTCGCCGAGCCTAGTTCGGCGACGCGGCGGGAAAGCTTGTCGAATTCCTTCTTGGTCGGCACATTGAGGGTGTGCAGTGCGTTCGCCACCCCAGCTTCGAAGACCTTCTCTAATTTGCCCCACGATTTCGAAGCTGTGACCTTGACATCGGCAATTGTCTGTCCTGCGGTTTTGGTGGCGCGCTTCTGAATCGCCTCGCCTTGCTTCACGAGGGCATCGAAAAGCATGCCACCTTCCTTCTGCGCATAACCGAAAGCGCCGAGTCCCGCGAGCCAGATCTCATTTGCCGACCCCTGGATCTGCGCCACGCGCACGTAATCGCCGCCCTTCTTCGCTGACTTCTTCGACTTCTTGGCCATGGATTTCTCCTTCACGGTATCGTTTTATTTTCCGCCCAGTTAGTTCTACGGAAATGAACCTCGGCCGCGGCAGCGGCGTCGTGCCAATTTATTGTTCTTTCGTCTCGGGACCAACGCCGCGCTTAGGCTCAGGACTGGATGAAATGGGAGTCGCCATCCGAATCGTTTCGTACTCGGTAACAACAACCACGCCGGGGACCGGCTCCTCGATCACGTCGATGATCGTGTCTTCGACCGGTACCTCAACTTGTCTTCGCGTTTTTCTTGCCGCGATCTTCGATTGCCGCTGTTTATTGGACATGGGTTTCGCGGCACCCTTGGCCTTCGACTTTGCCTGTTTCGGCATCGTGCGCTTTGCAGCCTTCCTGCGCGCAGGCTTGACGCTGGCCTTGCCGCGTTTAGAGCTTTTCTTGCGCGTCGCAACACGCTTCTTTGATTTGGCCATAGCTTTCTCCTGTGAAGTGTGCCGCCGGCAACCCAAGTCTTGGATTTCGAATTTCGCGCAATTCGCAACACGGAATTGTACACATACTGCGCAGGCCACCGGGGGCGAAATGATTTAGATCAATCTCTGCTGAGGTACCCGCGGCAACGTCCGCTTTGGGTCAAAAGCAGCATCACCTGATGTCCGGTGCATGTCCGCTTTACCTCCGAAAGCGGACATTTATTTCGGCTAATGCTCGTCCGACTGGGATTCTGATCGAACAAACACGATTTCAAGCTTGTGCGTTATCGGTGACTCTTCCAGACCGCCAACGCTTGACGAGCTTTTCCCCAACCGCAATCGAGCAGGGCATTCGCGGCTGCCACGCAGGCCGAAGGCGGAGCCTTTGGATTTTTGTGAATTGTCTCGAGAGTTTTCAGTGCATCTACTGTTTGTCCGCGTGCGAATTCCTCGACTCCGCGCAGCGCCTTTGGACGCCCGCCAGGATTGCCGCTTCGGCCCTTTTGAAAAGACATCAAAATCTCCACTGATTTTCATTGTTCTCAATGCATGCCGAAACCTACCGAGAACAAAGTCCACGGATTCTCCACGACTCGAAGCGTCGTCTTCACGCTTCGTTCCGTTTCGAAATGTCTTGAGTATGAAACCGCAAATAAAAAAACCCGCGAAACGCGGGAAATAATGGTGGGCGCTGTAGGGATTGAACCTACGACCTCTCCCGTGTGAAGGGAACGCTCTCCCGCTGAGCTAAGCGCCCGGCCATCGGCAGACGCGCGATATAAAGAATGCCTCGAAGATGTGTCAAGCGAAGGCCGGCGGCAGGCCCTTTTAGTTGCGTGTTTTCGGATCGTCACCGTGCGCCAAACGCGAAGCGTGAGTTTGCAGCGCGCGGATGCGGTCAGCCAGGTTGCCGTTGGACGGCTCGGCGAGATTGACGTCCGTACTAGCGGTTGCTGCGGCGCTCCTGAGCTCACGCGATGTCTCGGCGGCGAGCAGTGCATCAATAGGTGAGTTTGGCCCTTCCAGGGCAGAAGCAAGCCTTGCGACTTCCGCTGCGACGTCGTTGATGCGTTCGCGCAGGAGCGAATTCTCCACGCGCTCGGACGCCCAGGCTTCCTCTGTCTCGCGTTTCATTGCGCCCAGGTCTCTGGCGAATCGGTCTCGCTCCTCCTTGATGTGAGCGATCGTCGCGTGGAGTTGGGCATTTTCTGCCTTGAGATCCTGGGTCGCTGAACTGGACCGGCCCTCGATTTCAACGAGAGCGGTTCGCAGATCGGCCTCGACCTTGCGCGCCGATTCCATTTCCTGGCGCAAATACTTGAGCTCGAATTCACTCTCGTTAAGCAGCCGCGACTGCTCGCCGAGGCGCGCTTCAAGATCTTGCGCGCGTCGGCCGAGGATTTCCGCCTCCTTGGTCTGTGCCACTAGCTGCTGTTCGAGGTCGGCAATACGGTGGCCGAGGTTCTCGACCCTCCCGCGCTCAGCCGATAAGTCCTGAGTTGCG
>DAHUXA010000186.1 GCA_027307405.1 Hyphomicrobiales bacterium
AATCGGCGCCTGCCGGCATTTCTAACAATCTACCGCTGCTGACTGTCGACGGATTGCGCACATATTTCGACTTGCGGCACGGCGTGGTGAAGGCCGTGGACGGCGTGAGTTTTTCGCTGGCGCCGCGCGAGACATTGGCGATCGTCGGCGAATCCGGTTGCGGCAAAAGCATCACCGCATTATCGCTGATGCGCCTCGTTCCCGATCCACCCGGTCGCATCGCGGGCGGAACGGTTAGGCTCGACGGTGTCGACCTGCTCGCACTCAGCGAAGAAGCAATGCGCGGCGTGCGCGGCAAGGACATCGCAATGATCTTCCAGGAGCCGATGACCTCGCTCAATCCGGTGCTCACGATCGGCAGTCAGATCGCGGAAGTGCTGCTGCTACACGAACAACTCGGCCGGCGGCAGGCCTGGGACAAATCGATTGACATGCTGAAGCTAGTGCGGATTCCGGAGCCGGAGCAACGCGCCAAGGAATATCCGCATCAACTGTCCGGCGGCATGCGCCAACGCGCCATGATCGCCATGGCGCTCGCCTGCAATCCGAAAGTACTGATCGCCGACGAGCCGACCACCGCGCTCGACGTCACCATTCAGGCACAGATCATCGACATTATCCTCGACTTACAGCGCAAGCTCGGTACCGCGGTGATCTTAATCACCCACGATCTCGGCGTGGTGGCGGAGACCGCACAGCGCGTTATCGTAATGTATGCGGGGCGCAAGGTGGAAGAAGCGCTAGTAGAGGAGTTGTTCTCCCGGCCGCAACACCCTTATACGCACGGGCTGATGGCCTCGATCCCACGGTTGGCCTTAATGCGCGGCGAGGAAGAGGACAAAGCCGGGCGTCTGCAGGAGATCCCCGGCATGGTGCCGGCTCTGACCGACCTACCGGAGGGGTGCGTCTTCGCGCCGCGCTGTGCTTGTGCCGAGGACCGCTGCCGCCAGGCTTATCCGGCCTATGAAGAGAAACGGCCGCGCCATTGGGCCGCTTGCTGTCGTTCCGCCGAATTGTTCGGAGGCCGCGATGGCTGAGGTGGCGCTCGAGGTCCGCAATCTCAAGAAGCATTTTCCGATCCGGAAGGGCCTATTGCAGTCCGCAGGTGGTACTGTGTTCGCGGTCGACGGCGTGAGCTTCACGATCCGAGCGGGCGAGACGCTTGGGCTAGTCGGCGAGTCCGGCTGCGGCAAATCGACCGTCGGCCGCACCATTTTGCGGCTGATCGAACCGACCGCGGGTTCGATCCGAGTTAACGGCAGCGACATCACCCACTTGAGCAAGGCCGAACTGCGGCCATATCGCCGGCAGATGCAGATCATCTTCCAGGATCCGTTTTCCTCGCTCGATCCGCGCATGTCGGCCGGCGACATCGTCGCCGAGCCTCTGCGCGTGCACGGCATCGCCCGCGGCGCCGCGGTGAGGGAAATGGTCGCGGGGCTTTTCGAGCGGGTCGGCCTACGCAACGCGCAGATGAACAGTTACCCGCACCAGTTCTCCGGCGGCCAGCGCCAGCGCATCGGGATCGCACGCGCACTCGCGCTGCAGCCAAAACTGATCATCGGGGACGAACCGGTTTCTGCGCTCGACGTCTCAATCCAAGCGCAGGTACTCAATTTGATGATGGATTTGCAGCGTGATCTCGGGCTCGCCTATTTGTTCATCTCGCACAATCTCGCTGTGGTCGAGCACATCAGCCACCATATTGCGGTGATGTATCTCGGCCGCATCGTCGAATACACCGACAAGCGCACGCTGTTCACGCATCCCCTGCATCCCTACACCGAACAGCTTCTGCTGGCGGTGCCGGTACCTGATCCGCGCGTCAAGCGGCAAAAGCGCGTCCTGCAAGGCGACGTGCCGAGTCCGATCAATCCGCCTCCGGGCTGCCATTTCCATACCCGCTGCCCCTATGCTGTCGAGCGCTGCCGGGTTGAATCGCCGGTCTTGCGTGAGGTGAAGCCGGGGCAGATGGTGGCGTGTCATCTGCGCTAACGTTTTGAGCCGACGCGTTTTGACGCAGCGCATTTTGACGCAGCGTTAGATTATTTCAAATTAGCGTGAAGAGAATTTTGCAAAACGCAATCACACACTTACACGTCGACTGCAAATATTCTGTGCAATGCCAATTCGCGAATTAGTGAAGAAGCTTACCTTGTTGAGATCGGCGGTCAGGATAAGCTTGTGCAACGCTCTGATCCCCGAGCGCGGCCCCGATCGATCTCCATCCCACAAGCCCCCGATCGGGGCCGATTTTTAATGGCAATTCCGCTTGATGTGAGAAAAGGTGAAAAGCAACATGGACGATAGGGTCGGACTGTCAAAATTCGTTTGTCGGCAAAACATTGGACGCTACGAGAGGTTGTTAAGAACCGAGCTCACTGACCTCGAGCGTGCGTTTATAGAAAGACGCCTTTCCGAGGAAAAGCAGGCCCTACAATTCGATCAAGTGCAGACACCGCCGCGCGCCGTTCGAAACGAATTAGAAAACACTTATCTGGCCGCAAAAGGAGCTAAAGGAACTATCGCAACTCTTCTTTTGAACCCCTTCGAATTCTTGGTGTCGAACTTTAGTCTAGTCGAGCAAATCGCGCTAACTTAATTCGGTCTGGGGATTCGCGAATGTCCGCTATTGGCACAAAGCGGACATCCGACAGCAAGCAATAGATGTCCGCTATTGGGGGTAAAGCGGACATCGCATTGGCTTGTCGCCACGTCCACTAATGACCCAAAGCAGACGCGTATCAGACCGTTACCTTTTTCCCGTTAGCAGAAAAGATGATCGTCGCAGGTCGTCATTTGCCCTTACACTGCCGCACCAGCCAGCCAATTCAGCCAACGACCAAAGTGGAATGCGCGCTTTGGCCTTCGGTCAGGCCTCGCGCCTTCATCCAATCGTAAGTCCGGTTGAACAGCGTCGAGTCATAGTAGTCGACGTGCTTGTAACGCACAAAGGCCTTGAGCAGTTCGTTTGGCTGCAAAGCGCCTTTGGTATGTGCCGCGACGTGGTGGGCGTATTTGTAAAAATCGGCATTGATGAGATCGACCGCTATGTTCTCTGCGTCGTAATAGGTCTTGCGTTGCTCCGCACTGAGGTCGGCGGAGATCACTTCGCCGCCGCGATAGAATGACGCTGCGATGATATGAGCGCCATCCTTGAGGCCGAGGCTGATAAACGGCTCCATAACCGTGATGACGCGATAGATCCCGTTCTTGAGTCCCTCGTAGCGCCTCTGCGGCAGGCCACCGCTTGCGATTTTGACATGGTCGGCCCCGAGGGCGCTTTCAAGCATTTGCAGCGTGGTGTAATGCGACCCCGTCAACTCCTGCACCACGACCGGGACATCGGCGAGATCGCGCGGAACTTGCAGCGTCTCATCGAAAGTGATGATCGCCTGTGCGGCAACTGAAGCACGCAACGCAGCAATATTGCCGCCGCGCGTGCCTTTCTCCAACCGGTCGATGCTGGCCCACTCGCACACATTGTAACTATCGGCCGAACCACAATCGAACATCTGCTCCTTCATCCGCGCCATGACCGGAAATTCTATCTTATCCTTTTCGCGGTCCGCGTAGCTTGCGGTAAAGCGGACGTCGAGCCCGGCCTTATCGAACAATTTTTCCTCGATGCCGACGATCACCGGGAGATCGAAGACCGGGTTGTTCGGAGCAATCCTAACGATCGGCTTTTCCTGTGGCATCGCTATGGTGTCCTTCATCGCGTTGAGGTCACGGCCGCAGATGAAGCTAACAATTTGGCCGCCCTACTGGAAGCCCCCGAGAAACGCAATGGCAAATCAAACAGGTGATAATCTTGCGTCCTTTAATGCGCAGAGATACCCGCAGCCTTGGCGAGGCTGGCATTGATCGCAAGCTCCTCTTTTGCAAACTTATCGAACCGCTCGGCCGTCATTGACATGGGTTGCACGCCGAGTTTGGTAAGTCGTTCGCTGACCGCGGGAACTTGCAGCGCCTTTTGAATTTCTGCGTTCAGCGTGTTGACGATGTCAGGCGGCGTTTTGGCGGGCGCAAACACGCCGATCCAAAACCTGTAGGCGGAGTTCGCATAGCCGGACTCAAGTGTCGTCGGCACGTTGGGGAGCGTTGATACGCGCGTCGGGCTGCTCACCGCCAATGGTACTAGTTTGCCGTCATGAATAAACGGCAGCGCCGCCAGAATCGGCGAGTAGTAGACATCGATGCGGCCAGTCATCACCTCCACCAGTGCCTCGGGTGCGCCTTTGAACGGGATAGCCTGTGCCTTGAATCCGGCGCTCAGGCGAAAACGCTCCATCGTCATATGGATCGGGCTGCCTATGCCAATTGATCCGAATGTAATTGCCCGTTTCTTGCCTTCGGCCACAAGCTCTTGCACGGTTTTGATGTTTTTTGCCGGCGAGACGACCAGAACATTGGGTAAATTCACCAGCGGCGCAACCGCTGCAAAATCATTGATGGGGTCGTACGGCAAGTTCGCGATCGTGGAGGGCGCGATGATATGGGCAGAGGAATGGGCCAGGAGTGTATAGCCGTCGGGATCGGCGGTTGCGACCGCGCGGGCGCCGATGGTGCCGCTTGCTCCCGGCCGATTTTCAACGACGACCGTCTGCCCCAGTTGCGCCGCCACTTGCTCGAACACAATCCTTGGAACGATATCGGCCGCGCTTCCAGGACTAAGCGGTACGATTACCCGAATTGGTTTGCTCGGCCACTCATCGCCAGAAGCGCCGCTCATTGCGGTGAGGGAGGCAAAGACGACCGCAAAGACCAGAGTCGCTCGTTTGCGCATGTCGTACCCCCTGAAACGGGCCGATATTCGGATATAATTCAATCCAAGGATAACGAGGCTGCTCCACTTGGCCAGTTCAGGCAAGCGCAACTGCACGAGGCATTTGGCATGAGTGCTTAATCACAAAGACCTAATCATCAAGCTTGCGACGCAGTATCGGCTGCCGGTTGTTTACTCGTATCGAGTTTTTTGGCTAGCGGACATGCGACAGTCGCCAATCAATGTCCGCTATTGAGGGTAAAGCAGACATCGCTCGGACTTGTCGCAATGTCCGCAATTGACCCAAAGGTACCGGCTTAACGCTACGTTAACGCGGCGCATCGAATGGTCCCCGTGCGAACACCAATTCGGAGGCCTCGCGATGCTACCCGAACATCGTGCACTTCTTGAGGACGAGCCTTGTCCTGTCGCCGATGAAATCCTCGGCGAAATGTATCGCGCCAGCGCACATGGGCTGAACGAACTCATTGCGACGGTCTCGCCGACAGCCAGGGTCTTGCTCGCCGTGTATTGCTACCGTCGCGCGCACCTTGCGTCGATCGGATTAGCGATTGCGGCCACCTGCGACAAAGACGATCTTGCCGACTGGGGTGGCAATGCGGGTGTCGTCCTGTTCGAACGATCGCGGGAAGCTCCGGCACCATTGCCCTCTAATGCGCATGCAACTGGTCGAAGGAAAATTACTTTGGCGACTGGGCTGCTCCGCTGATGCGGGCGAAATTGGAGAGCAGATCGCTCTAACCACCGACGCAGCTTGCCAGTCACACGATCTTCAGATTCTCTGCTGATGTCTTGCCTTTGTTGGGTACTTCTTCGTATTGAACAGTCTGCCCCTCATTGAGGGTGCTTAAGCCGGCTTTTTCAACGGCCGAGATGTGAACGAACACATCTTTCCCGCCTCCAGCAGGTTGAATAAATCCGTACCCTTTGGTCGGGTTGAACCACTTCACGACGCCCTTGGCCATACTCAAACTCCGATGTTGAGGTGAGAAGATACGGCCAAAACGCGCAAAGATGCCAACCGCACTGCTATGTGTACCAAAACGGCTTGCCCGCGCCGATGAGGTCATGTCCGCTTTTGGCACAATGCGGACTGCCGCTATGAGAATGTTCTATTTGGAACTAACGTAATAATGGGCGCGTCCGTTAGTTCGTGCGCGATTTCTTTGGACGTCGTTTTAACATTTCTCTGATTTGAGCAGGTGTTTTGCCGCGGACCTGGTAGCCGCGCCGTTCAAGCTCCGTCAGTGCTGCGTGTTTTAGTTTTGCCAATTCTTCGAGTTTGTTTTTGCGCTCACCAGTACGATTGGTACCCAATCACTCCCCCCTTGAGCAATTAAACCCGGGGCAAACTAGTACATGCGTTCACTTGGAATAAGATCATCCCAGGCAGAATTGGTTAGATCGGCGACGCAAGTTGCAAAACTGCAACTATACCAAATTCAATCAAACAGTTGTTTTCTGGTGTGACTCTGGATCGTCCGCAATAGCGGTGGCTGTCGCCAAACGGCGTCATACTGTGATGTGTCCGAAGACGCGTTGAGGGATGCAGTGAAATTGGTCTAACCCGGCCTGTTCCATTTAGAACATCACCGTATTCGATGTCCGCTTTCGGACAATAGCGGACATTGGTGGGTTTTTGCCCGGGATGGTTTGTCGGCTTTTGACCCAAAGCAGACATTCGGTCCCTTTCGACCCATCCCTACAAACGTGCCTCTGTTAATTCCGGGATGGCTCCTTTTAAGTTGAACCATATGACCACTGGCTGCGTATCC
>DAHUXA010000187.1 GCA_027307405.1 Hyphomicrobiales bacterium
GAAAAATTCGTCAAGAAAACGCTTGCCGCGCTGCCGGTGGTCAAGGCCGGACAAGGCCGCCGGTTCTATGCGGTCGGCGGTACCTGGCGCTCGCTGGCGCGGCTGCACATGTGGCAGACCGGTTATCCATTCCACGTGATGCACAACTATCGCATCTCTGCGCGCGAGGCGCAGGAATTCTCCAGGCTTGTGCATCACGTGGATACCGAAACGCTGTCAAAGATTGAAGTCGTCAACGCGGCGCGCCGACCTCTGCTCGCCTACGCGGCGCTGGTGATGGAAAACCTGGTACGCACCATCAGGCCAAAGCAGGTGGTCATCTCTGTACTGGGCGTTCGCGAAGGTCTCTTGTATTCACTCCTCAATCAACGCGAACGTGGGCGAGATCCGCTTATTTCGGCGGCGGCCGACCTCAATGTCCTGCGTTCCCGCTCGCCACGGCACGGCGAGGAGCTGATCGCCTGGACCGATCGTTTCATGACGTCGTCGGGGCTCGAGGAGACGTCCGACGAGCGCCGGTTGCGCCATGCGGCTTGTCTGCTGGGGGACATTGGCTGGCGGGCGCATCCGGACTATCGCGGCGAGCAGTCGATGAACATCATCGCGCACGGCGCCTTCGTTGCCATCGACCATCCGGGCCGCGCATACCTGGCACTATCGGTTTATTTTCGTCACGCCGGCCTGAGCGAAGAGGAGCTGTCGCCGCGGCTGCGCGAGCTTGCCACCACGCGCATGCTGGACCGTGCACGCGTGCTTGGCGCCGCCATGCGGGTTGCTTACATCCTCACGGCCGGGCAGAGCGGCGTGCTGCCGAAAACACCAATGCAGGTCAAGCGCGGCAAGCTGATGCTCAAACTGCCTGGCTCCTACGGCAAACTTGCGAGCGACCGGCTGGCGGGAAGGGTGCGGCAGTTGGCGCGACTCATCGGTCGCGAGCCATCAATCGAAACCTAGCGTTCAATTCTTTTCGACCGTCACCACTTTTCCCTTGTCGACGGCGAGAGACAGCCGCCCGTGCTTGAGCGCCAGCGCCTTCTCGCCGAATAATTCACGCCGCCACCCTTTCATCGCGGGAACGTCGGCTTCGTCGTCGGCGACGATACGATCGAGGTCGTCGACCGTAGCAATGACTTTGGCAGCGACGCCATGTCGCTCCGCGGTCATGCGCAGCAAGACCTTGAGCAGTTCAACAGTAGCCGCGCCGTTTGCCGCCGGGCGGAAACGTTCGAGCCGGGGGAGCGTTTTGTGATCCCGTTCAAGCCCGCGCTTGACGGCCTCGATAATCTGGTCGCCCCAGCGCGAGCGCTCAAATCCTTTCGGCAGCGAGCGCAAGTGCCCCAGGCGTTCGACCGTGGTCGGCGCTTGCACCGCGATGTCGCCGATCACTTCATCCTTCATCACGCGTCCCCGGGGCACGTCGCGGTTTTGCGCCTCGCGCTCGCGCCAGGCCGCGACTTCAATAAGCACCGCCAATTCTTTCGGCTTGCGAACACGACTCTTGAGCCGCTCCCACGCGCGCTCCGGATCGGCCCGATAGGTTTCCGGTGAGGTGAGCACGTCCATTTCGGCCTCGACCCAATTGCTGCGCCCCCGCTTGTCCAGGTCGGCCGCGAGTTTCGAATAGACGTCACGAAGATGAGTGACGTCAGACAGCGCATATGCCACTTGCGCGTCGCTCAGCGGGCGGCGGGTCCAGTCGGTAAACCGGTGCGATTTATCGAGTGTATCGCCGGTGATGCGCTGGACCAGCTGGTCGTACGATATCGAGTCGCCGTAACCGAGCACCATGGCGGCGACCTGGGTGTCGACGATCGGATGCGGGATAGTCTTCGCCATGTTCCAGACGATCTCGATGTCCTGCCGTGCGGCATGAAAGACTTTGACGACGCCTTCGTTCGCCATCAGTGCAAAAAATGGGGCGAGGTCGATGCCATTGGCGAGGGCGTCAATGACCACCGCTTCCTCAGGCGACGCCATCTGGGCCACACAGAGCAGCGGATAGTAAGTGGTCTCGCGCAGGAATTCGGTATCGACGGTGACGAAGGGATGCTCCGCCATGCGCGAGCAAACCGCCGCGAGGTCATCGGTGGTCGTTATCAGATCCATAGCAGGCGCGAACCTAACCCGATCTGGCTCCGTCATGGCAACCCACTTCGCGCATGATCCAAAAAAATGGATAAAGGTTTTAGGGCTAAAGGTTCTAGAAAAAGATCATGCGCCATGTTCAGAGACCACGCACGCGCGGCATTTGAATGAACTCCCACGGGCTTGGCATGGCTGCAACAGGAACCTCGATCAGGGTCGGTTCGCGCCGCGCAAACGATTCCTGAAGCGCCACACGCAGCTCATCGGGACCACGCGCGCGCCGTCCGGCAGCACCGAAGCTTTCGGCGTATTTGACGAAATCGGGATTGGCAAGGTCGCAGGCGATCAGCCGGTTGCCGAACTGCTCCTGCTGGATACGACGCACATTGCCAAAGGCGCCATCCACGAAAATCACCGCGACCAGGGGAATTCGGTGACGAATCGCGGTGGCGAGCTCGTTGCCCGTGTAAAGAAACCCACCATCGCCATTGATCGAGAGCACCGGCACGTCCGGCCGGGCGTGCTGCGCGCCGAGCGCGCTGGCATAGCCCCAGCCGAGATTGTCCTGATAGCCGGGCGATAAGAACGTGCGCGGCTTGTAGACCGGAAAGGCCAGGCGCGCAGCAAAGCCGACTTGCGTGACCTCATCCACGAATATGCCATCGTCAGGGAGCCCGGCGCGGATCGCTTCGAGGAAGGCGAGTTGCGGCGCAAGCTTCGCAAGCCGCTCGCGCAGGTTTGCCTGGCGTCCCAGCATCTCATCATGGCGCGATGCGCGGCGGGTGTTGAATTTGGCGAGTGCGTCGATCAGCTGGCGCAGGATCGGCGCGGCGTCCCCGATGAGCGCGACCTTCGGCTTGTGCAGCCGGGCAGGCTCCTCGGGGTTGGAATCGACACGCACGATCTGCAGGCCTTTGTCGATGCCCCATTGCGTGATCGGGTTGAGCAGTCTGGTGCCGATCGCGAGAACCGCGTCGGCCTCCGCCCACAATTCGTGGCCGAGCGGAAGCGTGACACTCAGTGGATTGCGCGAATCGAGCACGCCGCGCCCGCGCCGGTAGCCCAAAACAGGCGCCTGCAACATGTCGGACAGCAGCGTCACTTCGGTTGACGCGTCCTGCGCACCACCGCCTGTGACGATCAGGACGCGTTTGGACTTGCCGAGAAGTCTGGCCGCCGCGCGCACTTTGTCGTCGTCGATTTTTGGCGGCCGCACGGCCAAGGGCGGCACGATTGTGGAGACCGGTCCTCGCTTGCCCCAGACGTCGATTGCGCATTCGAGCGCTGCCGGACCGGGGCGGTCCTGGCTCATGGATGCGATCGCTTTCGCGACTTTGACGGAGGCTTCGCCGGGACCCCTGAGGTGGAACGAATGATCGACCAGGCGGGCGATGATGCCGGCCTGATCGCGGATCTCGTGCAGGTGGCCCTGGCCCTTGCCGATCGCGCCGGCGGGGATTTGCCCGATCACCGCCAGCACCGGCGCGTTCATGCCGTAAGCGGTCAGCAGCGCCGCGCCGGAATTGAGCAGCCCGGGGCCCGGCACCACGACGTAAGCCTGCGGCTTGCCGGTCGCGAGCGCCGCACCTAAGGCCATATACGCGGCGCCTTGCTCGTGCCGGGTGTGGACAAGGCGCAAGCGATCGCCGGCGCGCTGGAACGCATCGAACAGGTGGTCGTTGTGGATGCCCGGCAGCGCATAAATGGTGTCGAGCCCGTGGCCAATCAGGGTCGCGACTGCCGCCTCGGCGGTCGACATGTCGGCGCCGGCCGGTTTCTTCCTTTTTTTGGCTCTGGGCTTGGCTCTGGCCTTGGGCATGCGCGAGGTCCCGGTCCTTTAAAGACCGAGTGTGCAGACGGCAGGCAAACGTGTCGAGCCGCCCGCGTTGGCCAGCCGGCGCTTGCCTTGACAAAGCCAACCCCCCATGCGCTTTTCGCCCGCCCCGCACTCAGACCCCCAATCGCCCCGGACTTGGCTATGCATCGCTATCGCTCACATACCTGCGGCGCGCTTCGCGACAGCGATATTGGCAAGACCGTTCGACTATCCGGCTGGTGCCACCGCATCCGCGACCATGGCGGGGTCTTGTTCATCGATCTGCGCGACCACTATGGGCTCACACAGGTCGTGGCCGATCCCGACAGCAAGGCGTTCAAGCTCGCCGAGACGCTGCGTTCGGAATGGGTTGTGCGGATCGACGGCAAGGTTCGCCGGCGCCCCGGCGGCACCGAGAATCCGGAATTGCCGACGGGGCAGGTCGAGGTCTACATCGACGAGATCGAGATCCTCGGGCCCGCCGCTGAATTGCCAATGCCGGTTTTCGGCGAGCAGGATTATCCGGAAGAGATCCGGCTCAAATATCGCTTCCTCGACCTTCGCCGCGACCATCTCCACGCCAACATCATGTTGCGCGGCAAGGTGATCGATTCAATCCGGCGCCGGATGAAGGAGAGCGGGTTTTTCGAATTCCAGACGCCGATCCTCACGGCGTCGTCGCCGGAAGGCGCGCGCGACTATCTGGTGCCGTCGCGCTTGCATCCGGGAAAATTCTACGCACTGCCGCAGGCTCCCCAGCAGTTCAAGCAGCTGATCATGATTGCGGGCTTCGATCGCTATTTCCAGATCGCACCGTGCTTTCGCGATGAGGATGCGCGCGCCGACCGCTCACCCGGCGAGTTCTACCAGCTCGATCTGGAGATGAGCTTCGTCACCCAGCAGGACGTCTTCGACGCGGTCGAGCCCGTCATCCGCGGCGTGTTCGAGGAATTTTCCAACGGCAAGCCGGTGACGCCGAAATTTCCGCTCATCCCCTATGCCGACGCGTTGCGCAAATACGGCAGCGACAAACCCGACCTGCGCAATCCGATCGTGATGCAGGACGTGAGCGAGGCGTTCCGCGGCTCCGGCTTCAAGATCTTCGCCAACATCCTCAATGCGGACCCGACGGCGCAGGTCTGGGCCATTCCGGCACCGAAAGGCGGCAACCGCGCATTTTGCGACCGCATGAATTCCTGGGCGCAAGGCGAAGGTCAGCCCGGTCTCGGCTATATCTTCTGGCGCGAAGGTGAAGAAAGCGGCGCCGGCCCGCTCGCCAAGAACATCGGGCCGGAACGCACCAAGCAGATTGCCGATCAGATGGGGCTCAAGGTCGGCGACGCCTGCTTCTTTGTCGCCGGCAAGCCGAAGGATTTCGTCAAGTTTGCGGGTCCTGCGCGCGCCAGGATCGGCGAGGAGCTCGGTCTCATCGCAATGGACCGCTTCGAATTCTGCTGGATCGTCGATTTTCCCATGTACGAATGGAACGAGGAGGAGAAGAAGATCGACTTCTCCCATAATCCGTTCTCGATGCCGAATTTGCCGGTCGAGGAATTTTTGGCGCTCGATGCGAAGGACAACGACAAGCTCCTGTCGATCAAGGCAATCCAGTACGACATCGTCTGCAACGGCGTGGAATTGTCATCGGGTGCGATCCGTAACCACCGGCCCGAGGTCATGAAGAAGGCCTTCGCCATCGCGGGCTATTCCGAAGATGTGCTGGAGACGAAATTCGGTGGCATGCTGCACGCGCTCTCGCTCGGCGCCCCGCCACACGGCGGCATCGCCCCCGGCATCGACCGCATTGTCATGCTGCTCGCTGGCGAAGAGAATTTGCGTGAGGTCGTGCTGTTTCCGATGAATCAGCGCGCCGAGGATCTCCTGATGGGAGCGCCATCCGAGGTCACGCCGAAGCAGCTCAAGGAGCTGCATATCCGGCTCGATTTGCCGAAGAAGTGACTCCTCTTGGCGTCATCCCCGCGAAGGCGGGGATCCGGCATAACTCTTTGCACCACCATATGCGTCGAAGACGCGTGTATCCGCGCTGATGGCGGTGTAGTGCGTGCGAGACACGCAGCAGCTCCTTGATTCACGGATCGATTTGGGTTTGGATTTAACCTCGTTCCAGAGACGGTTAAGCCGCGCACGCAAAGCCGCAAGAACGACAATTCAAATACGTAGTCGGGGAGGAAATAATGTCCCAGATCGAGCGGCGCACGCTTATGAAGGGTGCGGCCCTGAGCGCGCTCGCCTTTAGTGTAGCCGGGAAGCAAATTCTGCTCTCACCGCGTGAGGCACGTGCGGAGAATATCCCGTTCCGCACGCTGACGCCGCAGCAGGCCGAACTTCTTGAAGCCCTTGGCGAAACGCTGGTGCCCGGCGCGAAAGCCGCCGGCATTTCCCATTTCGTCGATCAACAGCTCTCAATTCCTCCTGAGGAAGCGTTGCTGGAAGCGCGCATTCTCAATATCCGGCCCCCTTATGCGAATTTCTATCGTGCCGCGCTCGGCGCCATCGATCGCGCCAGCCTCGCCACCAACGACAACCGCGGTTTTGCCCAGGTCAGCCCGAACGAACGCCGCGACTTCGTCGACCAGATGCGCCAGAACAAAATCGCGGGATGGCAAGGGCCACCGGGACCTTTCGTCTATCTGGTGATG
>DAHUXA010000188.1:0-6276 GCA_027307405.1 Hyphomicrobiales bacterium
TGGATGCGCTCATATAACTGGTCGCGCGAACGGTTGGCTCACAGGTTGCAGTATCGTTGTTTTGCCTGCGTTTCTAGCGATCACTAAGTATTCACGACGGTCAGCTTGTAGGTTGTCCCGGCAGGCCAGGGCGTGGACTAAAATGCGGCTCAGCCAATAGTTGTGAATTGGCGACTGTCTCAGTTAGCGATGGCGGAGGTGGAAGCGGCGGGGCACCATCCGCGTCAGCATTTGGCTGCTCGTTAGATACCCACAAATCTACCCACGAAGCGTGACCGAATAGCGGTGAGGGGAGTTAGCGGACAATCCGACCGCGCCCGCCTTTGTCCGCTATTGGACCAAAGCGGATATTAGGCTTGTGTTACGGACTTCGTCGTCGCGCCGAGCTTCGCAATTTCGGTCAAATATTCAGCACGGGTCTTGTGGGTGCGACACAAGCGAATTCGCAGACTGACAGGTTATGGAATGTCTCCTGGCGGTAGAGTTGGATGTTACGCTGTTCTAAGACTTTTCTTACCGTGTGATTAATGTTTTGCAGAGAACGATATTGGAGTGTCCCTCGGGCCACCCTGCAAACTCAGCCACACGCTTGAATCCTGCCTTTTCATACATTCCTGGCGCTTGGAAGTCATAGCTCGCCACCCAGATCCGCCGAACACCTCGACTGGCAGCCTCAGCGACGAAAGCGTTCAATAACTCCCGCGCGTAACCTCGTCCTCGATATGCCTCATCGATCCACATCTGTTTGAGTTCGGAAGTGCCTGCCCAAGAATATCCGGCGGCGACGCCGATCAGGCGTCCCGCCTCGTCTCGGATCACAAAGCCCAGTCCACGGCCGTCATTGCGTCCTATTGCACGTTGGTTGTGGTCGTAGAGACATTCTTCAATTGCATCGATTTCAATCGGCGAAAGATCGTGCTGGGGTTGTATAAGGACGGTCATTTGAGCGCTCCTCTTTCATGTCACTTAGCGGACAATCCAGTTGCGCCCGCGGTTGTCCACTTTGGACAATAGCGGACAACGCTGGATTTTGGCGTGAGGTGGTCTGTCCGCTAATGACCCAAAGCGGACATCTGCACCCCATTCGCACCTTTCCCCATGTGGGTTTGAGCCGCTACGATGCATTGTCCTCGGCTTTGGGGAGGCACATGAGACGGCGCGAGTTCATCACACTGATTGGCGGCGCGGTTGCCTGGCCGCTGGCCGCGCAGGCGCAAAGGCCGGCGATACCAGTGGTTGGATATCTCTCCGCTGGCACTTCCAGTGGTGACACGCGGCTGGTTGCGGCTTTTGTCAAAGGGCTAGGCGAAACAGGTTACGAAGACGGCAAGACTGTACAGATTGAATACCGATGGGCCGACAATCAGTACGATCGACTCCCGTCGATAGCCGCCGATCTGGTTCGCCGCCAGTTGGTTGTGATCGCGGCGGTGACCACACCGGCGGCACGTGCGGCAAAAGCGGCGACGGCGACGATCCCCGTGGTCTTCAGCACTATCGCAGATCCGGTACAGATCGGGCTCGTCGCCAGTCTGAACCGCCCGGGTGGCAATGTGACAGGCGTGACTATATTAAGCGTGGAGGTCGGACCGAAACTGTTGGAATTGCTGCATGAGGCTGTGCCTTCGGCCACCATCATCGCGTTGCTTGTTAATCCGACCAACCCCAATGCCGAGAGCCAGTCGAAAAATACTCAGGAGGCGGGCCTTAAGCTTGGTTTAAGGGTCCATGTCCTGAATGCCCGGACCGAACGGGATTTCGAAGGGGTCTTTGCAAAGTTGCGAGAACTGAAGGCAGGCGCGCTCGTTATCGCCCAAGACGTATTTTTCAATGCCCAAAGCGAGCAACTCGCAGCACTGACGGTCCGCCATGCGATTCCCGGGATTTACCCCCAGCCAGAGTTCGCAGCGGCTGGAGGTCTGATTAGCTATGGCGCCAGCGGGCGCGATGCTTGGCGCCAAGTGGGCATCTACGTCGGACGGATTCTGAAAGGCGAGAAGCCTGCCGAGCTGCCAGTTCAGCGAGCGACGAAAGTCGAGCTCATCATAAATCTCAGGACTGCCAAGGCGCTCGGCATCACCGTTCCTAACACCTTGATCGGACGCGCCGACGAGGTGATCGAATGAACGATGGAATGTCCGCTAATGGCACTTAGCGGACATTCGATCGATGCCAATTCATGTCCGCTTTCGGGGTAATAGCGGACATGGATATTAGACATCGCTAATGACCCAAAGCGGACATTGGTACCCCCAGTGTGCTAATGACTTTGTCTTGCGTTTCGGGGCGAAAGGATCGGATGATCATGCATTACTATCGTTTATTGCTCGCGCTATTCGCGCTGGTGGCGACGCTTGCCATGCCAGCCGCGGCCCAGGCTCCGCAATCGTGGACGCAGGTGGGCGGGCTCTCTTGCCAGGTCGACCCGAGTGTCGGCTTCATCATAGTCGGTTACAAGTCGATGCGGTGTCTCTTCACTCCCAACGCACCGCAGGAACGCGAAGCCTACGCGGGTGCCCTCAACACCGTGGGTCTGAACATAGGCATCAGCGCCGGTGGCGTGTTAGGCTGGGCCGTATTCGCACCGACCACCGGACTGCCTCTCGGAGCGCTCGCTGGCGAGTATGTCGGTGTTTCTGGAGATGTTGGCATTGGCCTGGGTGCAGGCGCGAACGTTCTTCTTGGCGGTTCAAACCGCACCATCGCGCTTCAGCCGATTTCGCTTCAAGGCTCGATCGCATTGAACGTGGTGGCCGGTGTGTCGTCGCTCAAGCTGCGCCCTTTGCCGATGTGATATGTCACGAGCCGACATCACCCACGAATGACCGCTTTCGGGGGCCAAGTAGACAGCGACGACGTATCGCGGTGTCTGCTTTTGACCCAAAGCGGACATCGAACCCGGCTAGGACATTTGGTCACGTAGCCGTTTTCGAGGCCGGGCTAAGTCTGATAGTTTGACTTTCCTGAAAGCGCTGTTCTGAGGGCGGTATAATGCAGCGGCGCGAGTTCATTACTCTCATCGGTAGCGCGGCGGCCGCTTGGCCACTCACCGCACGTGGGCAGGGCGCCACTCCGACGCGGTACATCGCGTGGCTGGGGCTCGGCCACGCGGGCACCCCATCGCCTTATCTGGATTCCCTACGAACCGGTTTGCGCGAATTGGGTTGGGTCGAAGGGCGCAATCTGAAAATTGTCGCCTTCTGGGCAACCGGGCGGGAAGACATGGAGGGCGTGGCTCGCGAGGTCCTCGCATCTGATCCGGACGTCGTCGTGACGCAAGAACTTATGGCAATCGCGATGCGGAATCTGCAGTCGCCAAAGCCTGTGGTCTTCGGCTTCAGCGGCGATCCGGTCGACGGCAAGCTCGTGGAAAGCTGGGCCAGACCGGGGACCAATTTCACCGGCATGAGCTATTTGGCAATTGAGTTGGTGGGTAAGCGCATCGAGTTGCTCAAAGAGTGGCTACCGCAGACGCGTCGCATTGCAATCCTCGCTCGCCCGCAACACCCGGGCGCACATCTGGAGCAGCAGGCTACCGAAGCGGTGGTCAAAAAGCTCGGGATTGATTTCTCCTATTTCCCGTATCAGTCGCAGTCGTTTCTTCCCGCCCGCGATTTGAACGAGCTGGGAACGGCATTTCGCTCCATACTCCAGGATCGTTGTGATGCACTGGTGGTCTTTCCTGATTCTGCGATGTACGAGGTCAGCGACCGCATTGCCCAGTTCGCGCTAGAAGCCAAGCTGCCATCCGTTTCTGGATGGTCTCCGTTCGCGCAGAAGGGTTTGCTGATGACATACGGGCCGAACGTGCGTGAGCTCTATAGGACGCTCGCACGTTACACGGATCGCATTCTAAGGGGCGCCAAGCCCGCCGATCTGCCGGTGGAGGTGCCCGCAAAATTCTACCTGGCGATCAACCAGAAGACGGCAAGGAGCCTTGGGCTCGAAATTCCACCGACGCTGCTCACTCGCGCCGACGAGGTGTTCGAATAAGGCTGGCAATGTCTGCTATTGGCGGCAAAGCAGACATGGCTCTCGCATCGCAAAATGTCGGCTAGTGACCCAAAGCGGATATCGCCGACCCCCGCTGGATGCCACATCGCAATGACATTAGGCCACTCGTTCCTTAGAGTGCGGTCACATTGGAGGTGTTTGTGCGTCTTGGGCTCTTTGTGACCTTAGCCACCTTTTTCTTGGTCGCTTGTGGGCAAAGCGAGCCGCCAGCTAAGGGTGAAGCTGGGCCGGCCGGTCCGCCTGGCCCCGCGGGTCCGCCTGGGCCGACCGGTCCACCGGGTCCGACCGGACCAGCCGGTCCGCCAGGCCCAAACGACGGCGGACGGGCGATTAGAGTCATTACGCGGCCCTGCCAAGATGCGACCTGCGGTGCGAGCTGCGAAGCGGGTGAGCAAATTCTCAATGCCTATGCGCTCAACCCCGGAGGTGTGATCGGCTTTATCGACGAACGCAACGTGACGTTCCGGCCGAAGGAGCGGCCCACAGTGCTCGTGCTCGTTTGCATCAGTAAATAAGTGAAGGGCGAACAATGGCAGTTATCTTGATCGTGGAGGACGAAGAACAAGTGCGTGTCCTTGCCGAGTCGTTCCTTCAAGCGGAGGGAAACAAGACGTTGTCGGCAGCCACTATTGAACAAGCGCTAGCGCTTATCGAGGGCGACGAGCCAGTCGATTTGCTATTCGTGGACTTGAAAATCCAAGATGATGTAGAGGGCGGCCTAAAACTGGCAAAAAAGGCGGTGGAAGCCCGCCCAGATTTGAAGGTGCTTTACACGTCGGGCCAAGCCGTGACCGATGGTATGACCGCGCTATTTGTTGAGAAGTCCGCTTTTCTACCGAAGCCTTACACTGTTGATCAGCTTGCGACGATCCTAATCGCCAAATTCCGTATCGGCAGCCGGTCAAAGTAAGCAGTCGCGAACCACCTTCGAGGCGCGCCGCGAATTTCTAACCGATGGCCGCTTTTGACCCAAAGCGGACATTGGTACCCTTTAAGAGCGTTGATCGAGGCGATACGATGCACACAGCGAAGCATCGGAGGCCAGAGGCCAGATGAGGCGGCGCGATTTTACGGCCCTTATTGTCGTTGGCACGACAATGTGGCCGTTCCACATTCACGCGCAACAGTCACGAAAAATGCCTCGGATTGGCGTCCTCCTTCCGGGCGGATTGGTATCGTCGTCACCTCGCACAAAAGCATTTCTCGAGGGGCTAAGAGAACTTGGATACGTGGAGGGAAGGACGATCGCGATTGAATGGAAGTGGGGAAACGACCAAGTCGATACATTCTCAGGACTTGCTGCTGATCTTGTCCGCAGCAACGTTGATGTAATCGTTACTGGTGGAACTCCCAGTGCCCAGGCTCGCCAAGCCGCACCTCGAACAATTCCGATTGTGGGGGCTGTCGTGGGCGCTCCGGTCGCCGCTGGACTGGTGAATAACCTTGCACGTCCAGGCGAAAACGTTACCGGCTTCAGCATTGTTGCGCCGGAATTGGGGACAAAACGCCTCGAGCTGGTGAAGGAGATTGTGCCCAATCTGTCGTCGATAGCAGTGTTATTGAACCCCAAGAACCCTCAATCGAAAATAGAAATGAAGGAGATGCAGACGGCAGCCCAAGTAATGGGACTGCGACTTCATATGGCCGAAATATCAACTGAAGGCGAATTTGAGGATGCGTTTTTTGCAATGAATAAAGCTGCTGCACAAGCTCTCATCCTTCTGACAGATTCGATTTTTTTCAGCGAAAGAAAACGAATCGTTGATCTAGCTAGCAAGTACAAGCTGCCAGCCATGTATTTTTTTCAAGTATTTGTCGAAGAGGGAGGTCTAATGAGTTATGGCCCAAGCGACGCCGACCTTTTCCACCGCGCCGCGGGATATGTTGACAGGATATTGAAGGGTGCGAAGCCAGGTGAACTACCGGTGGAGCAGCCCACCAAGTTTGATCTGTACATCAACCTCAGTACTGCCAAAGCGCTAGGCGTTACGATTCCGGAATCTTTCGTCGCCCGCGCAGCTAAAGTGATTGAATAAAATGGGCTTGCATGTCCGCTTTTGGCCCAAAGCGGACATCGTACATCGTCGCGTAATAAGGAAAGCCGATGCTCATGAGCAACGATGACGACCACAAGCACATGTTCGCTCGCTGGCGGAATTCGGACACGGATCGCCGCCCGACACCGATGTCCGAAAACCGCTAGACCGACTCTTCGGTGGCGTGCCAGCATCTTCGCATGGAAGACCTAGACCACAATGCCTG